>NZ_JAXDSU010000029.1:0-49318 GCF_034090325.1 Anaerococcus porci | reverse complement strand
AAGAATAAACGAAAAAGAAAATAGAAAAATCATAGGATTAGACCTAAGTTATAGTGAAAGCAAGTATTCATGGTAAAATTTCTTCAAATATATAAAAGCTAAAGCCCTATCTGTGCTTAAATGATAATATAATATACTCATAAAGGACTAGTAAATTTTACACGAAATTTTGGCTTTGACTATTTTTTATTAAATTTAACTTATTGGTATTCTTATCTTTAAATATATGAATTCCCTGTATCCTTTTTTGGAAATAAACCTTGAGAAAGAATAATAATTTCTTATATTATTATCTTATTAGTAGCATAATCAAGATACTCCATATCATGTATATCACTCATTTCAGGAACTGACCACTCAGCCCAATAAGCATTATTAGGATGAGAAGAAAGACATTGTTTCCTGAAATTAACAAAAACCATACCTGATGATACAGGAGTTGGAGGAGTCCCACACATTATAGTCTGAGGATTTTTAGATGAGGTAACTGTATACTTTAAAGCCGACTCTTGATCATCTGTATACTCTTGAGCCTCATCTATAATTAAAAGGTCAAAGCCTTCTCCAAGACCACCAGTGGTAGTCCTAGTCCTAAACTCAACTCTTCCCCCAGTTTCTGGAATCTCCACTCTCTCACGACCAGTAGCCCTAAGAGATTCATACTCAATCCCAGCATCATCAAGCACTCTACAAAGTTTCTCCCATGATGCATGAGAAGTATTGGTCCTATGGGCAGTATGGTTTACAACTTCACCATTAAGAAGGGAATATATCTCCCTCATCACTAAGATTTCACTCTTACCATTTCTTCTTGGCAAAGAATATCCACACTTAGTATGAGTCCAAAGCCCATCCTTATTAATGGCCAAGATATCCTTTAAAAGTAACCTCTGCCACTCCATTGTCTTTCTCTTAGATCCTTCATAAAGCTTAATAGCCTCTTTATAATCCGACTTACTATAACTATGACTTATTTTATGGGTAGGAGTCTGCTTACCTAATCTATTCATATAACAAACCCCCTTAAAAAATTGCAAATAAAAAAAGCAGTTTAACGACATACTAAGGTCAATCGAATTTAAAAATTAATATCTATATATAGAGCCAAAACACTACCTACAAGATCCACAATGTAAGGCAACCAAACCAAAAACCAGGACCAATCAATAAAGCCTGTAAGTTTTAACCCTATAAAAAGCAAAGTTAGTAGCTCATAAAAATTAACCCCTTTACTCTTCGTTTCCATAATACCTCCAATAAAAAAAGAACCTTAAGTTCTCTCATAAATATCTTTATGATTTGATTTTATATAGTTTTTATCTAATTTCTTATTAACTAATTTCCTATATGCATTCATATATATTTCTTCTTTATCTCCATTCAAAGTAAATTCATAATATAAGGCCCCCTTATGTGGCATAGACAATAGAGCCTTTGAATTTTGTAAAGTCTTACAAGACCAAACAACAAACACATCTTTCACATCAAACTGTTCGCTAATATCAAGCGGTATTTCAACTCTACAAGCCTCAAAACTTACCACTTCTCTTTTTGCTATTTCTATAAAATCTTCATGTTTCATTTTGTTTTCCTTTCTTTAAATTAACATTAAAAAAGCACCTCTAATATCTTATACCTGTAAGCTATTAGTTGTGCTTATTCGAATTTTATATCCTTTATTTCATCAATTTTTATAGCAATATTTTCATCTTTTGTAGATATATAGAATGTATCGAACTTATAATCCTTGTCATCAAAATCTTCTGCCATTAATATGCCATCTCCTGAGCCTTCAAAAACTTTACCATTTTTTAATATTACTTTTATATAATCTGCCCATTGTGCCTTTTCTAAATCAATCAAAATCTTCTCCTTTAATTGGAACTATATGACTACCTTTTTTCGAATATATTATCTTTCCTTTTGTAGTTGGATATCTCTTATTTCTATATACATAATACCCAATAAACCTATTAAAATTTATATTTTCTTCATTCCTAGGTTTGCCAGATTTGGTAACTGTCACAATGCCTTTCCCAAAATTATCATTTATAAGTCTTTGTGCAATATCATAATCTATAGATAAAATACTTTGCATTCCATAGCCCTTATTTATTCTTGATTTATAATAATCGTCAAATCTTTTAGTCCCTTCTATGTGTTTTTCATAATGATCTTTATTAAAGTTTAATTTTAAATTTCCTTTTCTTACTTCCTTAGCTATATAGATAGATGAAGATCTGGCAGTTATAGCTAACCTCTTATCTTTATTAGAATCAGTCCATTCTTTATGAGTATGAACATTCCTCTTCTTACCCCCATCTCTAGGGTCATATATAACAGTACAATCACAATGTCTATGACGTCTAAAGACTGCATTACCATTATCTTTGACATCTTTATAATCATATACACAAACAAGACTTGAACACCAATCACAACAATGTCCATTACTCTTTCTTATAATCTTAGGGGAAAGACCTGCCTTATAGTGAAAATCTGCATTAGACCTAATAAGATTATCTATAACAGACATAGAGAAGTTTTCTATAGAAGAATAAAAGGTATCAGCTGCATCCTCATATTTATCACTATTAGATACATAATTTACAATACCACGAACCTTATCTTCGTTATACCCACTGTCTATAGCCTTTATGCTAATGCCTGCATCCTTATTTAGCCTAGTTTAAACTTCCTTTCCATAATCATTAATAATATTATAGTTTTCCTTTAGCCTAGGATTAATAAGTCTATCAGCTATATTATAATACATCTTTCCATCAGGAAGAACTCCATCTTTCAAATTGTCTTTAAAAGCATCAGCTAAAATATCTCCAAGCTCCTTAGCAAATTGAGATGAATCCTCATGATTGGCCATCTTCTTTTTTAACCTCAAAAGCTTATCTTTTAATACCCTAGATTCCTTAGTCTTAAGCTTAAAAGATTCATCTATAGCCTTAGCTAATTCAGGAACTATATCCTTATCCATTTAAATCGCCCTTATCTATTTCAGGAGGATTCTCACTTGCATTAAAACCAGTAAGGTCAGAGAGATTATCCTTGCCAAAAAATCCAGGTATAGCCTGATTAATCTTAATAGATGCATCTCCAATCCCAGAAAGAGTAGCCACATCAGGCTCGAACACAGGTTGCCACTTAGGCTTAATAGAATAAAACTGATTCCTTAAATATGGATGCTTATCTTCAAGACACCTTGCCACATAGCCAACATTTAAAAACCCAGCTCCAAAACATCTTTGAGCCTTTCTAGCAGTAATCCTTAAAGTCTCATGACTTGCCTTAATAGCCTCAGCAGATGATGGATTGTCAGTAATAAAACCTAGTTCATCGATAGTATATAATAATTTTCATTTTAGACTGAAGTAATTTCAGAATTTATGGTAATCTATATTTTGACGAATCACTAATAATAACTAATACTATTTAAAGATTTAAGAATCATTTTTCTTCTTACAAAAAAAGAGACTTAAAGAAAGTCTCAATTTCATCTTATTCATTTATTAAGTTCAATTTTCTTAATATTGTCATAAATAAGGAAAGAAGTACTGCTACAACTGATGCTAATACCATTCCAGAAAGTTCAATTGATGCTAATTTAATTTTTAATCCAGATAATCCCGCTATAAAAATTACAGAAGTTAGAATTAGGTTAACAGATTTAGAATAGTCAACCTTTTGATCAACTAGAAGTCTTATTCCGCTTGTTCCAATCATTCCATAAAGTAGAAATGTAACTCCACCAATTACATTGCCCGGTATGGTTTGAATTAAGGCAGCTAGTGGTCCAAAAAATGCCATAATGATTGATATAATTGCAGCAGCGCCTATAACTTGAACAGAATATACTCCAGTTATAGCCATTACTCCAATATTTTCACCATAGGTTGTGGTTGGTACCCCTCCTACAAGACCAGAAAGCGCAGATGAAAAGTTATCAGCAAATATTGACCTATGAAGTCCTGGGTCTTCAAGTAAATTTCTTCCTATAATATTACTTGTGACAACTTGATGAGATACATGCTCGCTTGTTATTACAAGTATTACTGGAATCATTGATAGAATTGCCTCTGCTGAAAATTTAGGTGAAGAGAAGTTTGGTATAGTAAAAATTTTTGCATCTATTACTGGTGTGAAATCTACCATGCCAAAAAATATAGCAGAAATATAGCCTACTATTATAGCTATTAAAATAGGGATTGTTGAAAAGAATCCCTTAAAAGCAACAGATCCAATTATGGCAGTAAATAATGTTATGGCAAATACAAAAAAGTCACCAGTGGTAGCTGTGTTTGTCATTAGATTAGCACCAATTGAACCGCCTGTTACTGTATTTCCAGCAAGTTCAAAACCTATAAGGGCTACTACTGCTCCCATTGCGGCAGGCGGTAGTACTAAATCTATCCATCCTATACCAAATTTATAAATGAAATAAGCTAATAAACAACCTAGAAGTCCGACAACAATAAAAGCACCTTGAGCATATTCAAACCCATCTTTTGCAATTATAGCTGTACCTGGTGCTAAAAATGCAAATGAAGAACCTAAATAAGCTGGTGCCTTTTTCTTTGTAATTAATATAAATAATAAAGTTCCTATACCATTCATAAATAGCACAATTCCTGGATTTATTTTAAATAAAATAGGAACTAGTACACTTGCTCCAAACATTGCAAAGGTATGTTGGATTGACAAGGGCAATAATAATTTAAAGGGTACTCTATCTTCGACTTGGTAAATTTTTTTTGAATTTTTCATAATACCTCCATATTTTACTAAGAGTTATGTTAACAAATATAGATTATATTGTCAATAATAATCTTAAAAATAGGCATATGAAAAGCCCAGAGAATCTGGGCTAAATTTATGTATTATCTTATTCTGCTGGTGAGATTGCTTCTACTGGACATACTGCTGAACATGATCCACAGTCGATACAAGTATCTTCATCTATAACATAAGCTGCATCTCCTTGTTCAATAGCTTGAACTGGACATTCTCCTTCACAAGAACCACATGAAATACATGTATTTTCATCTATTCTATAAGCCATAATTTACCTCCTAATTTATTATATTTATATTATAGTAGTTAGCTTTATTTATGTCAAATGATAGTAAGTATCAACAACTTTAACTAATTTCACTTATTTCTTTAGAGCAATATGTTCTTATAATTTCAGAATCATCATCTTCTAGTTTAACTCTCACCTTACATTTTTTCTTTACATAGTTATTTTCTAAAACTATACCAATGCCATCTTCTGTTTTTACTTTTTGACCTGGTTTTGGCATACTTTTTTTAGCAATTTTATAATTTTCATCTTCGTAAGCAAGGCAACACATTAGTCTTCCACATAAACCTGAAATTTTATTAGGATCGAGAGTTATTTCTTGTTGTTTGGCCATTTTTATAGAAAGAGGTTGAAAGTCATTTAAGAATCTAGAACAGCAGCACTTTTGACCACATATTCCAACACTTGCAATAAGTTTTGCATGGTCTCTAACTCCAATTTGCCTAAGCTCAATCCTATTTTTATAAATTGATGCTAGCTCTTTGACAAGCTTTCTAAAGTCAACCCTAGTATTTGAAGAAAAATAAATCATTAGTTTTTTCCTATCAAATGTAAATTCTCCATCTATGGCATGAAGATTAAGACCTAGTCTATCTGCCTTTTCTTGACAAATTTGAACTGCTTCTTTAGCTTCTTTTTTGTTTTTGTAGTCTTTAATTAAATCTTCTTCATTAGCTTTTCTAATTACTTTACTTAATTCTTTATCAAATTCTTTTGGATTTATTTCCTTATTTACCACTTTTACCATTCCTATTTCAAGGCATGAGTTAGAGTTAACTATAACTTGATCATTAAAATTAAGGTCTAGATCACAAGGATCAAAGTAATATATTTTCCCTGCTTTTTTAAAGCTTATTCCTACTACTTTCAAACTCTTTCCCCTCTCTATATATAAAAAAAATGAAATTTTCAACAGAAATGTCAAAATTAACATTATTTTTAAAGCCTTTTTTAATCTCTTCTATTTTTTTTACTATCCTTTCAATAGAGTCAAAAGGCAAATCCTCTATTCTTTTAAAGTAGAATATGGAATTCTTATCTTCTATCATATCTTTACTAAAATACTTATATCTTAATAAATTATTAAAAAAAACTGATATTTGATCAAACAAATCTTCTCTTTTATCCTTTAGCTTATTAAAGAATTCCTTGTTTTTATAAAATATTGAAAGATTTCCCTTAATAATACCTGTTAAAATATCACAAAGTTTATCATAATCTACTGATTCATTTTCGTTTTTACTTTCAAAACTAATAATTTGGCATCTTGACCTAATGGTTTTAAGTAAATTATAAGAATTATTTGTCGTAAATATAGTTACCACATAATCTTTAGAATCTTCTATACTCTTTAATAAGGCATTAGAGCTTTCTAAAGTGAGATTTTGACTATCATTTATTATATAGATTTTAATTTTTCCATTATATGGTCTTAGATACATATCTCTGATCATATCTCTAATAATAGTTATAGGAATATTTTTAAGATCAAAGTCCTTATTAATTATGTCAAGATCAGGATTCTCATTATCCATTATATCAACACCATAATTATTAAAAATTTTTTCTGAAAACTCTATTGCCTTCTCTAAAGTGTACTTTTTGTTTATGCTTTCAAAGATGTAAGCATTAAAAATTTTATTATTTTTTAATTGATTTTCTAATATTTCCATAAATTAGATTCTAATATATTGGTCTACATCTAAAATGAATATTGTTGCTCCACCTACATTCACATCTACTGGTGCACTTGCAGCAAGAAGTGGAGAATCAGCTGTAGGATTTATAACTGAAGATTGGGTTGTTCTTTTTCTACAATTATCTTCTATAATTTTCTTAACTTCTTCAAGTTTTTCTTCCTCTATACCTATAAGTAAGGTTGTGTTTCCTTCTCTTAAAAAACCTCCAGTAGTTGCAAGTTTAGTTACTCTATATCTTTTATCTGTTAATGAGTCCATCAAAAAGTTTGCATCTGCATCTTGAACTATAGCTATTAAAAGTTTCATTTTATCTCCTTTAAATAATCATTAATAATTTTCAAACATGAATTAATCACAGTATTAACATCTTTATTAGCATCAACTGATATAATTTCATCTTCATACATCTTAGAAAGTTTAATATATCCATCATATATTTTTTTATGAAAAGTGTAATCTTCATTCTCTAACCTATCAGAAACAAAGTTTTTCCTCTTTCTATCAAGAGCAGTCTTATAATCTATATTTAGAAAAATTGTCAAATCTGCACTGACATCTCCTATAGCAAAATCATTAATTTTCTTTATTTCATCTATACCTAAGTTTCTTCCTATACCTTGATAAAGCATTGAACTTAAGACATATCTATCACATAAGATTAAACTTCCCTTTTTTAAGAGTGGCCTTAGTTTCTCATCAACTAGTTGTGCTCTACTAGATGCATACAATAAAGCTTCACACTTATCAGACATATTAATATTTTCATTATCCAATATTATTTCTCTAATTTTTTCTGAAATTTGCGTTCCACCTGGTTCTCTGAACTTATATACTTCATACCCATTTTTAGATAATTTTTCATATATTTTTTCTAAGACAGTAGTTTTTCCAGAACCATCTGGACCTTCAAATACAATTAATTTACCATTCATATCCTTATTATACATTAATTTAGGAAAGATTAAAACAAGATGTTATATATAAAATATCTATAAACTTTAATCATAAATTTGTATAAAAAAAAGACCTTACTCGGCCTTAATTTTATTCTTCGTTCTCTTTCTCTTCAGTTTCATTAACTGTAGGAACATCAGCTGCATCACTATTAGCTTCTTCTTCATCTTCAATAACTTCTTCTTGAGGTTCTTGAAGTGAGCATATAACTTCATCATCTTCTAATAATATTGTAATGTTATTATCTTTAGCTATATCAAGGTCAGCTACTGTGAATGAATCACCTATTTGCATTTCAGCTACTTCTAATTCGGCATATTGTGGTATATACATAGGTAAACATTCAACTTCTACAGTGTCAATATTTTGAACAAGAACTGAAGGCTCTACTCTTATATCATCTCTTCCATTTAGGTAAACAGGTACATTTACTCTGATAGATTCCTTAGCATTGATTGCTTGAAAGTCTACGTGGAAAAATTGTGATTTAAAAGGATGCATTTGATAATCCTTAATTAAAACCGCTACTTTTTCTCCATCAATGTTTAAATCAATAATTGTAGATGTTCCTGCTTGGCTAAGTACTTTTTCAAAATCTCTTGATGTAAATTGTACATTTACATTGTCTTTATCTTTAGCATATACAACACCTGGTACAATAGCTTGTTGTCTAAGTTTATTAACTTTATTTTTTCCAACAGCATCTCTTTTTTTCGCTTCTAATACTATATCTGCCATTGTGTCCTCCTTATTTTAATAATCACTTCATACTGACTTATTATACCTTATTTTACTTATTTTGACAATTTAAATATCAAATTTATATTTTTTATAATAACAACATAAATTTGGGGTATATTATTGTAGATAAGATTTATTTTAGGAGGTATATATGACAGAAAGAAAGAAAAAATTTGGTGAAGAAATAGTTACCGTTATTGGTGATGAGCTTAATGTTGGTGATACAGCTCCAAATTTTAAAGCTATAAACAATGACTTATCAGAATATGACTTTTATAAAGAAGAAGAAGGAAAAATAAAAATTATATCAGTAGTTCCTTCACTTGATACATCAGTTTGTGAAATACAAACTACTAAATTTAACCAAGCTGCTGCTGATATAAGCCCAGATGTAGTTATAGTTACTATATCAAACGATCTACCTTTTGCTCAAGAAAGATTCTGCTCAGCTAAAGGTATTGACCAAGTAAAAACAGTATCCGACTATAACTATCTTGACTTTGCTGATAAATATGGAACTTTAATTAAAGAGCTAAAATTACAAAATAGAGCAGTTTTTGTAATAGATAAAGATAATAAATTAGTTCATATTGAATATCTTGAACAAAATACATCTCTACCTGATTATAAAGCTGCTATAGAAGCTGCTAAAAATTTAATTTAAATATCTATTCAAAAAACATCCCAACGGGATGTTTTTTAGATAGATATAAATTCTTAATACCTTTAAATACTCTAAAGTCATATTAAAAACTATTTGAATTTTATTTATAATGCTCTAATCTAATAGTTAATCTATATCTACATTTTCTTAAGCTAAAAAATCATTAATACAATTTATTAGCTTTCAAAAAGTCAGATTATAGCAACTTTATCACATATTATCCATATGTTTTAAAATCACTATAATTGAATGATACACAAAAATATATTTTCTAATTATCTAAGTTAACTATTCTTATAAAGCAAACTCTCAATTAAAGATAGGGTTGTTATAGAGGCAACCCCTTTCTTAGAGCTTACCAAATCAATATTTAGTGGAGATATACTTTCATAATCTATATCTCCATATAAAACACCATCAATATAACTTGTTCCAACATCTATAAGTATTTGCCCATCTTTAAAATATTTTTTATCATAGTAATTAGCTATACCAATAGCACTTATAAATATATCAGCATTTTTTACTTTTTCTATTTGATTCTCACTCTTGGAATTAAACATTGTCACCGTAGCTTTTTTTGAATTTAGATACATAAATAATGGCTTTCCAATAACATTATTAGAATTAGCTACAATTACATCTTTGCCCTTTAAATCTATGTTCATATATTCAATAAACTTTATAACAGACCTTGCAGTTTGAGGCATATGCGAGAAATCCTTATCCATAATTTTTCCTAAAGATTCATAAGTAAACCCATCTAAATCGTTAAAAGGCATGTTATTTCTAAGATATTTTAAATCAGTATTTGAATCTAAAGGTTGAAGAATTATAAAGCCATCAATATTACTAATCTTATTACAATATTCAATTATATCTATATGATTTTGATCATTACTAAAGAGCTTATCAACTACATCAATTTCAAATTCCTCACATCTTTTTAAAATAGCCTTTTTATATGCTAAAACAGGCCCCTTATTAATCTGAGAAATTATTAAAAGTTTCTTTTTGTATTTATTTTTTTTTATTTTTTTAATTAGATTTTCTATTATTTTATCTGAATTTATAATTTTCATATTATTTATAAAAAACGTCCCTAAGGACGTTTTGTACTTTACTTATATTAAAATATTCTTTTAGCTCCAACATATGAATTTTGATACCATGAACTATAGATATTATCTATAACTACTCCTCTTGATGGTGTAGATGCATGTACAAAATCTCCATTAGAATTAATAATCATTCCTACATGATCTATAACTCCATCAGATGAGAAGAATACTAGGTCACCTGCTTGAAGATTAGTTACTGAATATCCATTATAAAACTGAGTTTTAGAACTTCTATTTAAATTCACTCCTACTTGTCTATAAGCATAATAAACTAATCCTGAACAATCAAATCCACTTGGTGTTGAGCCACCCCACACATAAGGATATCCTACAAATGATGCGGCAATGTTTGCAGCTTGTTGCCCACTTCCAGAAACTTGGTTATTTTGGTATGAAGCTTTTTCTGCTACTATATTATTTGTTTTTTCTTCAACTATTGGAGCAGGTTTTGCTACTTCTGTATCTGAAAGATAGCTTGCATTTATATAAGCTGTTTGTCCATTATATGAAATTTGTAACCAGCCATTAGCAAGTTGTCCTTCTACCTTATCTCCTTTACTTATATTACCTATAGTATTAGAATAAGTGTTCGCTTGACTTCTTACTCTTAATGATGGTGTATTTACCCAACCTGTATAATAAACAGCCTTAGCTTCTTCTTTTTCTTCATTTACTTCTTTTTCTTCTACAACTGGAGCTGGTTTTGCTACTTCTGTATCTGACAGATAATCAGCACTTACAAAACCTGTTTGTCCATTGTAAGAAATCTTTAGCCAACCATCTTTAAGCTCTCCACTTAACTTATCACCTTTAGTTACGACTCCTAACAAGTTTGAACTAGTACCTGCACCACTTCTTACATTAAGTGCTTCAATATTTACCCATCCTGTGTAAGCAATTGGCTTTTGAGCTTCCTCTTCAGCCTTTTTCTCGGCTTCTACTTTTTGAGCCTCTTCTTCGGCTTTTTTCTCAGCTTCTACCTTTTGAGCTTCTTCAGGCTCTTTTTCTTCAACTATTTGGTCAGATAAAAAGTTTAAGTTTATGTATCCCTTTTCAGTTTTTAGCCAACCATCTTCTATAATACCTGAAACTTTATCATTTTTATTTAAAACACCTACTATGTTATTTTCTTGGTCTGTTTTTGATGATCTAATATTAAGAGAATCAACACTTACATATTTTTCTACTACAGATTCATCTACTTTATCATTCTTTTTTTCAACTACATTTGAAATTGTATCTTCTTCAATTTTTTTTACATCGTTTTCTTTGATTTTTTTGTTAACA
The DNA here is from genome assembly GCF_034090325.1 of Anaerococcus porci. Lineage (NCBI taxonomy): Bacteria > Bacillati > Bacillota > Tissierellia > Tissierellales > Peptoniphilaceae > Anaerococcus > Anaerococcus porci. The sequence continues at coordinate 37,756 of NZ_JAXDSU010000029.1, read as the reverse complement.
GCTTTTACGATTGCTTGTTCACTTGAAGATTCAAGAATTGAAGGATCAGCTAGGTTTCTAGATGTTTCAATCTTTTCATTTTTTCTATTACTTTTATTTTCCTTTTCAGCAAACTTAGTATTCTTAACTTCATTAGCATAGTCTTTTTTTACAGTTTCTACTTTTGAAGCAAGATTACTGTCCACATAAGATACGTTGCTATCAAGTACCTTTTTTGATTGATCTTCTTTATCTAGATTATTCATTGTAGAAGCATAAGCAGTTGCCCCGATAGTTACTGCTGCTAATACTCCAATTGTCGATCCTATATTTTTCTTACTCATTGTATCCTCCGTCTATTATTATCTGTTATGAAATTCTGTTATGAAATCTAGAATAATAATATATCTTTTTGATAAAATAGTCAACAATTAGTTACAAAAAAATTACACTTTTAGCAGCTTTTTTTATGTATATTTATAATTTAGAATGATAATTCCCAATAAATTTAAATTATTAAAAAATAAAAAAATAAATTTCGTAATTTTTTATTCACTTTTACGAAACATTTGTAACTATTAAAAATTATTTTGATAAAATTATATATAAAAAAAGAGTAAATCTATAAGCCGTGTTCTGTTAAAATAATCATCTATCTAGGCTAATTGTCACCAATTAGCTCAAGCGAACTACCATACTGGACCGTTACGAGCAGCAATCCTACTGTCCCTTTTGTTCTTGCACCGGATGGGGTTTACACAGCGTAATTATCACTAATCACCTGGTGAGCTCTTACATCACCATTCCACCCTTACCAAATAAATTGGCGGTATACTTTCTGTTGCACTTGCCTGAAGGTCACCCTTACTAGACGTTATCTAGCATCCTTGCTCTGTGGTGCACGGACTTTCCTCGTCTAAGACGCGATTATTCGATTTACTCTATTTAGTATTTTACCATATTTTTATAAATTTCAAAATTAAATAAACTCTCTAAATTTTTCATTAAAAGAAAAATATACTATATTGGTATCAAAATTATCTAATAAAAGTTTTCTAAGCATCCATATCACATGATTCTCACTTGCAAAATGCCCTGGATCAAGTATAACTATATCCTTATAGTTATCTAAAGCTTCATGATATTTTACATCACTTGTTATTATAAGATCACATTCTTTTTTAATGGCATCTTCTATAAAATCACTTCCTGCTCCTCCACATAAGGCAACTTTTGATATTTCTTTATCTGGATCTCCATAAAGAATTATTCCCTTGCATTCTAGTTTTTCTTTAACAATCTGTGCAAAATCTCTAGCTTTAATTTTTTCTACATTTCCAAATCTAGCAATAGGGTATTCATTGTAATCATCCAATTTTTTGACATCTTTAAGGCTTAATATTTTTGCAAGATTATCATTTACTCCACCTTCAGCCTTATCAAGATTAGTATGCATAGCATAGACACTTATATCTTCTTTTATAAGTAGTTCTATATTTTTATTATATTTTGTAGATAAATCTATTGATTTAAGTGGGATAAAAAACATCGGGTGATGGTTTATAATAAGATTACATTTGTTTATTTTAGCATTTATTATAGTTTCATAACTTAAGTCCATGGATACTAGTATTCCTGTAAGTTCTTTTTCTAGATTTCCAATTTGAAGACCAGAATTATCCCAATCTTCTTGTAAATCTTCTGGAAATTTTTCATTTAGAAATTCTATTACTTCTCTTATTTTCATATTCTTTTACCTCTTTTATTGCTCTAAGTCTTTGTTCAACTAAATCAAGCCCTTCCTTATTAATAGAATTGTTCTCAATCTGCTTTTTAAAAGCTAAGTTCTTTTTCTCAATTTTAAAAAGTCTTGGCATTAGTAAAGGATTTTCTTCCTCATATATAAACTTACCAAAATAAATTTCCGAAAGCTTTAAAACTCTGTCAGCTCCATTTTTAAATCTAATTATATCATAATGTTTTCTACCATCTTTAATTAGAAAGTCTTTATCTATATAGAAATTATTATTATTAAGAAATTCCCTAAGCTTTTCGTTACCAATATTTCCCTCACAAATTACATAATCAAGCTTTCTTACCTTATCTATATTAGCCTTTAAAATCTCAATTATACTTACAGCTCCCATACCAGCTATTATCGCTATTTGATTTTCTTTTATATCTATTCCTTCAAAACCATCACACACTTTTGTTTTTATTATCTTTCTTAAATCATCATTTAGTTCATCTTCAAGTTTTTTTAGACTCGCTTTTGATATATCTGTTGCGAGTATATCACATGATTTACCAGTTTTTGCTAAATATAAAGGGACCAATCCATGATCAGTCCCTATATCTATAACTTTCTTTCCACAGTCTACAATATTTACTATCTCTTTTAATCTTTTTGTAATCTTCATTTATAAAAAGTCTCTCAATAATTCACTCTTATTAGGAGATTTTAACTTCCTAAGTGCTTTTGCCTCAATTTGTCTTATTCTTTCACGTGTAACGTCAAATTCTTTACCAACTTCTTCAAGTGTCCTAGGTGTACCATCTATAAGTCCGAATCTAAGTTGTAATACTCTTTTCTCTCTTGCACCAAGACACGATAAAACTTCATTTAATTGGTCTCTAAGCATCGAATAATTTGCAGCATCATCAGGATTTATGGCTGTATCATCTTCTATAAAATCTCCTAAGTGGCTGTCCTCTTCCTCACCTATAGGTGTCTCTAAACTAACTGGTTCTTGTGCGATTTTTCTAATTTCTTGAACCTTTTCTACCTCTATTCCCATTTGCTCAGCTATTTCTTCATTAGAAGGATCACGACCCAAATCTTGAACTAATTGCCTTTGAATCCTTACAAGTTTATTAATAGTTTCTACCATATGAACAGGTATTCTAATAGTTCTTGCTTGATCTGCTATAGCTCGAGTTATAGCTTGTCTTATCCACCATGTAGCATAAGTTGAAAATTTAAACCCTCTATTATAATCATATTTATCAACAGCCTTCATAAGACCCATATTTCCTTCTTGAATAAGGTCCAAAAAGCTCATTCCACGACCTACATATTTTTTCGCAATTGATACTACTAATCTTAAGTTCGTTTCAGCAAGTTTTTGTTTAGCTCTATTGGCATCAAATATTGCCTTATTAAGTTTTTTTACATCTTCTGAATCAAATCCCTTATCACTGAAAATTTTATTACAAAGAGATTTGATAGCTTTAAATCTTTCTAAATCTTTTATAGAATCTTCTGATAGTGTCTTTTTATCTAGAATTTGTTTAGCCTTATTCCCAAAATTAATTAAATCATTAATTAAAAGTCTATCATTTGTTTTCAATGATTGAACTTCTACACCTTTTTTATAAAGATCTGAAAAAGCAAGATAAATCAATGATACTATATCATCTGATTCTTTAGTCGCAACAAGTTTACCAAAATTATCAAATAAATCACACAAGATATTAGCTTCTTTTTCGCTTAATTCCTTATCTAAAATCGACTTCTGAGCTATATCACATATTAAAATCTTTGATTTTATTGCATCACGTTGATCTTCTGTAAGCTCTTGATTAAGCATATTCTGAAATTGACTGCCAATATCTATTAAGGATAATATATTTACCCTTGTATCTTCATCAAGCTCTTTTCCCTCTTTTGTAAGGCTATTTGCCTTGAGCAAAGTTATAGATAAATCTCCATAAAATATATCTAGAGCAAGCTTTGTTTTGTTTTGTTTAGTTAGCTTTTTCCCAGCTTTTGATCTTAAAGCTATGTCCCCTAACTCCATTTTTTTAGCAAGATAAATTTCTTCTCTTGCATCCAAAAGCTTAACCTTGCCAATTTCCTTTAAATACATCTTAACTGGATCATCAGTCTTTATTCCGACGACATCATTTTGACTAGCCTTTTTTTCTATTTTTTCCTTTACATTAGCCCTTTTCATATGATCTTCTAATAACTCATCTGAAAAATCTTCATCTTCATCTAATTCATCTTCTAAATCATCATCTAAGTCATCTTCCAAATCATCTTCTGTATCTTCATCTTCATCTAGTATAGTTCTTTGTTCTTCTACAATCTCAATACCATTAGAAATTATCTGGCCTATAACGTACTTTTTGCCTTCATCTTCCATTTCACTAATAGATTCAAAAGTGTAAATTTGTTTATAAGTTACAACTCCATCTTGTGATTCACTTATAGATTTAAATTCATCTATAATTTCCTTTAGAAGATCATCTTCCAGCATCTTATCATTATCACTAGTCATAAGTCTCCCCTCCAGCTCTGAAGTGATTAATCTTTCTTTGATCTAAGTTTTTTAAGTAATTTTCTTTTATTTTCAAGTTTTATTTTTTCCTTTAATTCGAAGGATTCAATTTTATTTGCTTTGTTTTCTATATAATCTATTATAAAATAGTAATCTTTTGTAAAATCATCTCTTATATTTACTATATCATCATGACTTTTGATGTAGTCTTTCAGCTTTTCTACTCTTTCATCCTTTAAAACCTTATCAAAAAATTCCGCATCATCATTGTAATCATCTCTTTGGTTTAAAAATAACCTAAGTGTTTCAAGTTCATTTGTAGATATGGTATATTTTTTATAGTCAATAATTCTATTTTTCTTGAAAGATTTTTCTTTTAAGTTTCTAGAATTTGTTTTATTTGTGTAGTTCTCATTATACTTTAATATGGATTGTTTTAAAGTTTGTTTTTCAATATTAAAAAGCTTACTAACATTATTTATAAATATTTCTCTAGTTAAATCAGATCTTATTGATGCCAAAAACTCAATAAATAAGTTTAATTTATCAAATTTTTCATTTTTGTTACTTGAAGCATAAATATCAAGTATTTTATTATACTTATAGTTGTATACATCATCAGCTTCTTCCATTCTTTCTTTAAAAACATCTTTTCCATATTTTTTTACAAAATCATCAGGATCTAGACCATCTTCAAGTTTTATTACCCTCGCCTTAATATCCTCATCTAAAAGTATTTCAATAGCTCTATCTGTAGCTTTTATTCCAGCACTATCTTGATCATAGCAGATATAGACATTATCAGCATATCTTTTCAAAAGCTTCGCTTGATCATGAGTTAAAGCTGTACCTAGGCTTGCCACTGCAATATCTATACCTTGGTTATTAAGTCCCATAACATCCATATAGCCTTCTACTAAAATTATATCTTTAGTATTTTGTTTTTTATAGATATTTAATCCATATAGATTATATCTTTTCTTAAAGACCTCACTTTCAGGTGAATTAAGATACTTAGGCATAGAATTATCTATACTTCTTCCACCAAAACCTATTACCTTCCCATAATGATTTATTATTGGAAAAATAAGTCTATTTCTATACTTATCATAATATCTTCCATTTTCAGTTTTCTTTATTAAACCTAGCTTTTGAATATCTTCAAGTAGGTAATCCTTCTTTTTTACAAAATTTAATAAATCATCCCAAGAATTTTTGGCATATCCAAGCATAAAGGTATTAACGACACTAGAAGAAAATCCCCTATTTTTAAGATAAATTTGAGCTTCTTTATTTGTTAAAAGATTTTTATAAAAAAACATCATAATTTCTTTATTTATATCATAATAAGAATTCAAAATAGCGTTCTTTTTAGAAGAAACATTATTATCTATCTTAATACCTGCCTTATTAGCCAAGTATTTCATTGAATCAATATAAGAAAGACCTTCTTTTTGCATAATAAAAGAAACAACATCTCCTCCTTGGCCGCAACCGAAGCAATGAAATAATTGTTTCTTGTCATCAACTGTAAAAGATGGAGTTTTTTCATGATGAAACGGGCATAAACCCTTATAGGAAGAACCAGCTTTTTTTAAATCGACATATTCTCCTATTATAGCTACAATATCCGAATTGTCTAAAATTTCATTCTTCTTTTCATCAGATATAAATACCATTAAACCACCCCTTGATATTAAGTTATTATACTTTTATAATTTTTTTCTTCAATAATTAAAATAAAAGGATAAGGTAGTTATCCTAATTATCAAATATTTTCTTAAGTAAAATTTTTTGTCCATTAGAATATGGAGGATATTTTACCTTAATATCAATATTTATTGACCTCTGCATAAGAGCTTTTCTATTAGAAAAGTTTATAAATCCAAATTTCCCATGATATCCTCCCATACCAGACTCTCCTACTCCACCAAATTCTAGATTAGGATTTGTTATATGCATAATAGTATCATTTATACAGACACCACCTGCTGAAATACCATTTACAAAACTATTTATATGTTCATTATCCTCAGAGAAAATATACATACTAAGTGGCTTATCCATATTCTTTACTTTATTTATAATATCGAACATATCTTCATATGCTATCACAGGTAATATAGATCCAAAAATTTCTTCTTTCATTATTTTATTATTAAAGTCTACATTTTCTATAATAGTAGGTTCAATCTTTAAAAGATTTAAATCATATAAACCACCACTATAAATATATTGATTTTTTATCAATGAAACAAGTCTTTCCAAAGATATGTATCTATAATTTTGGGATAGTCAGGATTATTTAAAGGAAAATCGCCAAAAAATTCTATAATATAAGCTTTCATTAACATTAAAAGCTTTTCTTTAACATCTTTATGCACAAGTAAGTAGTCTGGTGCAACACAAGTTTGTCCTGCATTTAATAATTTCCCCCAAATTATCCTTTTAGCTGCAAGCCTTAGATTGCTTGTTTCATCTACTATGCAAGGACTCTTTCCACCAAGCTCTAAGGTGACTTTTACAAGATTTTCACTTGCTTTTTTCATTATAGTCCTACCAACTTTTGATGAACCCGTAAAAAATATATGGTAATATTTATAACTTAAAAGTTCATCATAATCTATTTTTTCATTATCAATACAATATATAAACGATCTATCGAAGCTTTCATTAATAATTTTTCTGATTATATAAGATGTATGATTGGATTTTCTAGATGTTTTTAAGATTACAGTATTTCCACTAGATATAGCCAAAATAATAGGTCCCATTGAAAGCATAAAAGGATAGTTCCAAGGAGATATAATAAGAGTAAGTCCCAAAGGCTCATATATAATATAACTTTTTGCAGGCATAGATATAGAATTTGTCTGAACTCTTTCCTTTTTCATCCGATTTTTTAAATTATCTATAGCAAAATTTATTTCACTATATACAGGACCTATCTCAGATATATATGATTCAGTTTCTGATTTACTTAAATCTTTTTTTAAAGCAAGAATAATTTCACTTTCATTATTTTTAATAGATTTTTTCAAAATTTTTAGTGTATTTATTCTAAATTCTTCATTTTTTGTTCTATCAGATTTAAATAATATCTTTTGTTCATTTATTATATTTTTAAATTCATTCATAACTTTCTCCTTTATACCTTAAGATATTAATACCCAATTTTAGAAATTAAAAAAACCCCTAAATCTGTATTTTAGATTTGGGGGTTCAGTTAAATAATTAATATTTTAACTAATCTTCTTTTTTCTTAAATATACCAAGGAGTATAGCAGAAACTATTGAGCCTATTACAAAGGATAGAATAAAAAATATAGCCTGATTTAAAGAGCTCATTGCTGGAAGTACAAATACCCCACCATGTGGTGCTGGTACTGATACATTAAACAATTGAGTTAATCCTCCAGCTATACCAGCTCCTATAACTGATATTGGAATTATAAGTTGTGGTTTTGCTGCTGCAAATGGAATTGCTCCCTCTGTTATGAAAGATAATCCAAGTAGGTAATTTGATAAGGCTGACTTTCTTTCATTTTCATTGAATTTGTTTTTAAATAATGTTGAAGCTAAAGCTATTGCTATTGGTGGAACCATTCCGCCTGCCATAACAGCTGCCATGAAGGCTCCATCATTTGTTCCGATGAAAGCTCCTGTTGCAAAAGTATATGCCGCCTTATTTATAGGACCACCCATATCAGCTGCCATCATAGCTCCAAGAAGAGAACCAATCAATACCTTATTAGTAGTACCCATATTCATAAGCCAGCTATTTAGTCCGTTGTTAATTCCTGTAAATATTGGATCTACAATAAAGAACATTATAACTCCTGTAATTAATAGACCAAATACAGGATAAATAAGCATTGGTTTAACAGAATCTAGTGACTTTGGCATGTTTCTACATACTTTTTTAAGCGTATTTACCACAAGACCAGCTATAAAGCCTCCCAAAAGTCCTCCTAAAAATCCAGCTCCCTCACTAGCTAAAAGACCTGCAACCATACCAGGCATTAAAGCTGGTCTGTCGGCTATTGAGTAGGCAATATATCCTGCAAGAACAGGAATGAGAAAGTTAAATGCACTTATTCCTATTTTATTTAAAAAGATGAAAGCAATTGATGAATCACCAAAAAATCTTTCAAATAAAAAAGATATAGCCATTAAAATACCACCGCCAATGACAAACGGAAGCATATGACTTACTCCATTCATAAGATCTTTGTAAATTTCAGATCTTAGATTTGTTTTCTCACTATAAGAGGTATTTGATTCTTTTTCATGATTATCTGCATAATAAATTGGAAAAGAACCTGATATAGCTTCTTTTATAAGTTCATCACTTTTTCTAATTCCATCAGATACTGGCCTTTGGATTAGTTTCTTAGCATCAAATCTACTCATTTCTACCTTTTTATCAGCAGCTATAATTACAGCATCTGCATTTTTAATATCTTCATCTGTAAGTCTATTCTTAACACCATCAGAACCATTAGTTTCAATTTTTACTCTTACATTATTGATCTTGCCTGCTTTTTCTAAAGCTTCTTGAGCCATATAAGTATGAGCTACACCATTAGGACAAGCTGTAACTCCAATTATAAATTTCTGGTCTGTTTTTATTTTTTCTTCTTTATCTTCTTCTATTTCTTCTTTTATATTTTCTTTATAACAGTCAATTACATTATAAACATCTTCTGGAGTTTTGGCTTCTTTTAATTTATCAATAAATCCTTCTTTAAGAATCATCTTAGATAATTGCGCCAAAGTCTCAACATGAAGATTGTTTTCTCCATTTGGTACTGCTATTGAGAAGAATATATATGATTTTTCTCCATCAAGAGCCTCATAATCAAGCCCCTCTTCTTTTTTAGCAAACAAAACTGCAGGCTCTTTTACAGTATCATTTTTTGAGTGAGGCATGGCAATTCCCTCACCTAAGGCAGTTGATGTTTCCTCTTCTCTTTTTATAAGTCCTTGCTTGAATTCTTCCTTACTTTCAACTATCCCTTCGTCAAAAAACTTTTGAGATATTTCATCAATAACATCCATCTTATTAGAAGCTTTAAGCTCCATAATCATAAGATTTCTTTTTAATAAATCTTTTATTTCCATTCTTTTACCTCAACTTTGTCTAAAATTTCATATATTAATTTTTTATCAGCTATATCTTGGCTAAAGGCTGTAGCAGAGCCTGCTGCAACTGCAAGCTTATAAGAATCTATTTTTGAAAGTCCACTCATATATCCATAAATATAGGCTCCAACCATAGAATCTCCACTACCAACTGAATTAATAAGCTTTCCTTTTATAGGATTTGCCTTATAAGCAAAATTTTCATCAATAAAAATTGATCCATTTGCACCAAGAGACACTATTACATTTTCAGCTCCTCTATCTGAAAGCTTTCTAGCATACCTTATTATATCTTCTTCATTATCGATAGATGTATCAAAAACATCTGCTAGCTCATCTTTATTTGGTTTTACTAAGAATGGTTTATAGCTTGAAAGTTCATAAAGTTTCTTCCCACTAGTGTCAAGTGCAAACCTTACATTGTTTATATCTAAGATATTAATAATTATCCTATAAAAATCATCTCCCAAGCTCTTTGGTATAGAACCTGAAATAATTACAAAATCATCTTCATTAAGTTCATCTATAAAGTCTAAGAAGCTAACTATTTCAGCTTCACTAATATTAGGACCCTTGGCATTTATTTCAGTTTCTTGTCCATATTTTAATTTAACATTTATTCTCGAATCATCTGAAACTTCTGTAAAGTTGTGAAATATATCTAATTTATCAAGCTCTTTTTTAATATAATCTCCTGTAAAGCCTCCTAAAAATCCAATATTAATTGAACTTTCTCCAAGATTTTTAAGAAGCTTAGAAACCATAATTCCCTTCCCACCTGGATATTTTTCTTCATAGGTACTCCTTAAAGTTTCCCCATCAACAAATTTATCAATACCTAATATATAGTCTATTGACGGATTTAAAGTTAAAGTGTAAATCATAAGTCCTCCCTTATTAAGTCAACTTCGTTTATACTACATATTTTTGAAAAGTATATTCTATTTTTTTTAGAACTATCAGCTAAAATATATGCTTTTCTGGATCTTTCTATAGCTAGCCTTTTTATTTTCGCCTCGCTTGGATCATGAGTAGTAAATTCACCATTTGCATAACCATTTGCTCCAATAAAAGCTATATCAAAGTTAAAACTTGAAAGCTCTAAAATAGTTTTCTCTCCAATAGTCACATTTGTCTTTGACTTAACTAATCCACCTAATAATATGGTTTTTATTTTTTTCTTATTTAGCTTATCTATATGCATAATTCCATTAGTTACAACATTAATATCCTTATCTAGATAATCTATTAGTAAATTAGTTGTAGTTCCTGCATCAAGAAATATATATTTTGAATTACCTATTAAATTTGAAGCTTTTTTGGCTATATTACACTTTTTATCAATATTTAATACAATATTTTTATCATAAGATTTTTCTTCAAACTCTACATTTGTTAAAATCGCACCACCATGAACCCTTTTAATCTCACCTCTTTGTTCAAGAAAATCTAAATCCCTTCTTAAGGTGGATTCACTTATATCAAGCTTATCTATCAAAATCTTATTAGAAACTTGTCTAAACTCTTTTAGAGTATCTAAAATAATCTCTAACCTTTTTTCAAATATCATTTGTATATATTTTAACACATAATAAAATAAAGTCAATCATTTTCTTTCAAAATCTATCATTTTTAATCAAAAAGACTTAAAACTTGCTTTTTTATATAATATAAAAGATAATGTAACAAAAAGAAAGGGGAGTAAAACATGTTTTTTATAGGTCGATTATTTCTAAGTTGGATAACAAATGGCATAAGCCTATATATAATAGATTTATTATTTACTGGCATATCATTTACAGAAATTAAATCACTAGCTATCACTGCTCTTATGTTAATGATTGTAAATAGCTTTATTAAACCAATCTTAAAGCTCTTATCTTTGCCATTAACTATAATAACTTTTGGATTATTTTCTTTTATAGTTAATGCATTTGTATTAAAACTAGCTTTTTCTCTATCTAGTGGAGCTTTTATTGATTCATTTACTACAGCAATTTTTGCATCTATAATTCTTTCAATAATAAATCCAATACTAGATAGTTCATTCAAAAAAAATTAGGTATTATTTCAAATTATGTATTTCTTTGCATCATTACAAGTTATTCCTAAACATTTTAAAAACACATCTTAATATCGTTGGGATAGATTTTTATAGGGAATTAGCATATAAAATTTTGAAAACTTGTAATGACCTTGCAAAGATTAACTAATTTTGCAAAATCCCCTATATTACATTAAATTCTTCTTCACCCTCTATAAGATCAATTTCTTTTATTAATATATCATCAATTCTAATAAACTTATCCTTATTAAGTTTTTCTATAAAAACATTTATATATTGCTTACTTCCTTGAATATTTACTTCAACATCACCATCATACAGATTATGGACATTTCCTGTTAAGTTTAATTCATTTGCAAGCATCAAGGCCTTATATCTAAAACCAACCGCTTGGACTCTTCCTTTAAAAATCAAATTATATCTTTTCATATTTTAACTCCTAACTTTTTATATTAATACCCAATTGATTTTCCTTTACATATTTAAAATTTGTATTATAATATAAATATACACCCCCACCCGGTGTTAGTAAGGAGGTAAAATGAAAGAACGATTTGATATTACTGGAATGACTTGTGCTTCATGCCAAGCTAATGTTACTAGAGCCGTTAAAAATCTAGGCGTAAATGATGTTAATGTAAATCTTGTATCAGAAACAATGAATGTTGATTTTGATAAAGATAAAATTTCCGAAGATGATATTATAAAAGCTGTAGAGAAAGTTGGTTACGGAGCAAGGCTTAAGGATAAAAGAGCAAAAACTTCCGTTCTAGAAGATAAATATGAGGATGAAGAAAAAAGTGTAAGATTTAGACTTATAGTATCATTTTTATTTATGATTCCACTTATGTACGTTTCTATGGGACATATGATAAATCTTCCCCTACCACATTTTTTAGACGGTGCTGAGGGTAGTGTAAACTTCGCTTTTATTCAATTTTTACTGACTATTCCGGTAATTTTTGTAAATAGAATATTTTATGTATCAGGATTTAAGGGTCTTATAAATAAGGCTCCCAATATGGACTCTTTAGTTGCTTTAGGTTCAAGTGCAGCTTTGTCATATGGTATATTTGCTATAATGAGAATGTCTTACGGATTAGGTTTTGATAATTTAGAAATAGTTGAAATGTATAGACATAATCTCTACTTTGAATCAGCTGCAATGATTTTAACTCTTATTACTTTGGGTAAATACTTTGAAAAAAGATCAAAAGGTGAAACTAAAAAATCCTTAGAATCTCTTATGAATCTTGCTCCTAAAACTGCAAGGGTCATAGTAAATGGAGTAGAAAGAGAAGTTTCAGTAGATGAATTAAACAAGGGAGATTTAATTATAGTTCGTCCAGGAGAATCAATCCCTGTTGATGGAATTATAAAAAAAGGTTCATCTTTAGTTGATGAGTCAGCTATAACTGGCGAATCAATGCCAGTTAATAAAGGGGTTGGTGATGAGGTTATTTCAGCTACAATAAACAATCAAGGAACTTTCACTTTTAAAGCAACTAAAGTTGGTGAAGATACAACCCTTGCTCAAATTATTGAACTTGTTAATGAGGCAAATGAAACAAAAGCTCCTATAGCGAAAATGGCTGATAAAATTTCTTCTATATTTGTACCTGCTGTTATTATCATAGCTATAATAACTTTTATTATATGGATGATTTTAGGATATGGATTTGAATTCGCACTAAACCTTGCTATTTCAGTTCTAGTAATATCTTGTCCATGTGCCTTAGGTCTTGCCACACCAATGGCAATAATGGTTTCTACCGGAAAAAGTGCTGAGTACGGTCTTCTATTTAAAAATGCAGAAAGTTTAGAAAACCTACACAAAGTGGATATAATCTTACTTGATAAGACAGGTACTATTACCGAAGGTAAACCAAGAGTAACTGATATTTTTACAGAAATAGAAAAAAACGAATTTATAAAAATATCTACTTCTATGGAGATGGCAAGCGAGCATCCCTTATCAAATGCTATTAATGAATATGCTAAAGAAAATGGAATCAATCCAATTAATGTAAGTGATTTTGAAGCCTTGAGCGGAAAAGGAATTAAGGCAAAATTTAATGACAAGACATATTATGCTGGAAATTCAAGACTTATGAAAGAGTTAAATATCAACTTAAAAGAATATGATCAAAAAGCTGATATTTTATCTAATGAAGGTAAAACTTCAATGTATTTTGCAGATGAAAACGAAGTTATAGGACTTATAGCAGTACAAGATAAACCAAAAGCTTTATCTAAAATTGCTATAGATGAAATGAAAAGTCTAGGCTATGAAGTAATAATGATTACTGGAGATAATGAAAAAACTGCAGAAGCTATTAGAAAAAAACTTGGTATAGATGAAAAGTATGCAGAAGTGTTGCCACAAGATAAAGAAAAAGAAGTTAAAAACCTCCAAAATATGGGTAAAAAAGTATTGATGGTTGGAGATGGTATAAATGATGCTCCAGCTCTTGCAAGAAGTAATGTATCAATGGCTATAGGAAATGGTACAGACGTAGCCATTGAATCTGCCGATATTGTCTTAATAAAAAACAATATTCTTGATATCGTAAGTGCTATAAAGCTATCTAGTAAAACCATCAAAACAATTAAAGAAAACCTATTTTGGGCTTTCTTTTATAATATAATTGGTATACCTCTTGCTGCAGGTTTATTATATCCTTTCTTTGGTATTAAGCTTTCTCCGATGTTTGGAGCTTTTGCAATGAGTTTTTCATCAGTCTTTGTATGCTTAAACTCACTTAGGTTAAGAGGATTTAAACCAGAATTTAAAAATAGTAAAAAAATAGAAGAAATAAAAAACAAAGAAAATATAAAGGAGAATAAAATGTCAGATTTAAATAAAATGATTGTAAAGGTAAATGGAATGAGTTGTAATCACTGCAAAAATCATGTAGAAGAAGCACTCAAAAAAATAGCAGGAATTGAAAAGGCAGAAGTAAACTTAGATGAAAAGTTAGCTAACGTTGCTTACTTTGGTTCTATTGATGAAGATGAAATAAAAAGAGCAATTGAAGATGCTGGATACGAATTTGTTGGTATCGAACATAAATAATGCAAGCTAATAAAGATAAAACTTTAAGAAAATTAAAAACTGTTAGAGGACAACTTGATGGAATAATCAAGATGGTCGAAGACGATAGATACTGCATAGATATTTCAAATCAAATTATGGCTTCAATATCAATACTTAAAAATATAAATACTGAAGTCCTCTCATCCCATCTTGAACACTGTGTATATGATGCTGTAAACAAAGGTTCAACAGAAGATGGGATAGAAAAGATTGAAGAAATCGAACAAGTAATAAAGAAGCTTTCAAAGTGATTTGTTTACCAACTTGATCTATGGGTATTAATTATACTGTATAGATATAAAACAAGGAGGAATAATGACAGAAAAAAATCAAGTACAAAGCGAATTTGCCAATGAAGTAAGTGAATACAAAATTAATGATAATGTAATAGCTAAAATTGCCAAAAAAGTTTTAAACAATACAGATGGAGTATTAGCACTTAAGGGCAATATCCTAAGTTCATTTGCTGATAATTTTTCTGATGGAGAAAATACAGCAGGCATTACAATCGACATTGATGATGCTAAAAATGCAGTAGTAAATGCTAAAATTATTATTGAATATGGTAAAAAAGCTCAAGAAGTATTTGCTTCATTAGATAGAAATATAAAGAAAGAAGTAAATGATCTTACAGGAATTAATGTAAAAGCAGTTAAAGCTGAAATCGTTGATATCCTTACAAAAGATGAGTATAGAGAAAAGAAAGCTAAAAACGAAAACAAAAAAGAAGAAAAATAAAAATTTTAAAAGAGTTATTGCAATATAATGAATTATTTTGTCTATCATTGCTTATATGATATTTAACAATTAGTTCATTTTACAATAACTCTTTTTTTTAAAAATTTTTAATTATTTTCATAAGACCTTCATTTTTTTCCAAGATCTTAAAAATAATTACACCTATTATACTTACCACTATAAACTCAGATATCATAAACTGAATTAGAATTATAAAAAATGCAGTTGATGAGTCAAGTAATATGTAGGTTCCTATGGCAGGTATAAACATAAAAAGCACTGGAAATAATGAAGCAATAAATAAATTATTTTGCTTTCTAATCAATGAAAACGCTAAATATGATGCAAGTGTACCAAAAATAAGATCAAAAACGACCATATCCGAAGCAAGGTTTGCCAAAAAGCATCCTAAGACAAGACCAGGTATAAATCTTTTATTATAAAAAACTAAAAGTACCAAGATTTCACTAAATCTCAGCTGTATAGGTCCATATGCTAGTGCCGGATATATTAGAGTTATAACTGCATAAATGGCAGCTATAGCAGATGACTTAACTAAAAAATTTGTATCTTTAAAATTATATGTTTGATTTGACATATATACCCCCTTGATATTTTTTAGGATGGGTCCCAAGTAAACATCCTTTACTTATTGTAGCATATTTAGCCATTTGTGGCAATATCCAAAAATTAAAAATAGACAAAATGTCACACGATTTATTAAGGATAAAATAAAGAGTTTGTAACTTCTCGCTTAATTATTTAACTCTCTTTTTAATACTTTTTGTAATATAAAAGAAAAACTCAACTCTTTCTTGCCCTTACATATAACTATTGAACAAAGCTAAAAGTTTTTCGATTGCTTTATTATTCACATCTTTTTCTTAATATAGGTACTCAAACAATAATTAAAATAGCATATTAATTTTTACACTTATAAACTATTTAATGTATTAGAATTTTCAAGTTTAAATTTGTATAATTTAATCATTTCTAGTAAAGTTCCTATTTTATAATATGAATAGTTAAAATATATTTTCAAAACAAGTCAAATAGATTAAGTTCTTTACGGTCATAACTGACTTACATTATCCTTTAATTTTTCTCTCTTATTGATGTTAGGTAAAGGTAAGGTGATTTTTTATTTTATCAAAATTTTAAAAATACTTATTTGCTTTAAATTATTTTATAAATTTCTGCTATAATTATATGAGGATAAAGGTGGATTATGACAAAAATATTAGTTTTAATTCTTTTAAGTTTAAGTCTTACTGGATGTGGAAAAGATAAAAAATCTATAGATGATAAAGACTTACCTACTACCTTAAAAGATATTGAATATATTACAAAAAAATACATAAATTATGATACAAATGCTAAATCTGATATTTTAAATATAACTTATCAAGATGAAGAATATAAACCAAAAATCAAGTCTAGTGATTATACAGAGCTAAAGAATTATCTTAAAGAAAATATGAAAAATGACCTTAAACTAAATTGGATATATGAAAATTTCGATAAAATTGATGAAATTGAGCAAAGGCTCGTTGGAAATGATACTGACACTGGAGAATTTATTTACAATAGGCACAATAATAAGACTGATTTTAAGATGAAAGATGGAGAAAGTATAAAGTTAAATAGAAAAACGCCATTTTTTCTTCAATGGGATAATAGATGGGCCTATAATAATTTATCTGATACTTGCATAGCTATAGCTGGCTGTGGTCCAACTTCTATGTCTATGGCTATAAGAAGATTCATAGATGATGATTCTATAAACCCAAAAACAATAGCAAATGATGCCAATGAATTTATGACAGAAAATGGTATTGCTTGGGAGTTTTTTTCCCATGAAGCCAATAAATATAAGTTAAGTATAAATGAAATTGCTAATAATAAGGATGATTTAATAAAAGCCTTGGATAAAGGACCCCTAATAGTTTCGGTAACTCCAGGATATTTCACAACAAGTGGTCATATTTTAGTAATAGATTCATATGATGGTGATAAATTCTTAATAAATGATCCAAATTCTATAAAAAATACTAATATTACCTGGTCTTTTGATGATATTTCTGGCCAAATTTTAAAGATTTGGGCTATTTCTAAATAATTTTTTTTAAAGTGTTGACTTAATTATAATTTCATGGTATTATAATTAAGTCAGCAAGTTAGTGCCATTAGCTCAGTTGGTAGAGCACCTGACTCTTAATCAGGGTGTCCAGGGTTCGAATCCCTGATGGCGCACCATAGAATATTTAAAAACATCTATAAGGTGTCTAAAGCGTGGATTTCAACAATCCACGCTTTATTAATTTCTATAATACATAAAAATCATACAAATTTTAATTACAATGCGAAAAATTTACTAACAAAGAATTTGATTTTTAAAAATTATCTTGTAAATAAATAATTTGAACTTTATCCTCTTTTATTCTCCTATAATTATTTTCGAATTTTTATTATTTTTTTACTTTTTATAAAATAGGTATATAATATTATTAAATTGAGCGACATTCATAAAAGAAGTTGCATCAGGAGGTAAAAATGAATAACAAAGAAAAAACAAGACAAATGGTTACTGTGTCTATGTTAGGAGCTATTACTATAGTTTTAGGATTGACTCCTATGGGATATATCCCCCTTGGTTTAATCAATATAACTACCATGCACATACCAGTAATTATAGCAGCAATATTAGAAGGTCCAGTGGTTGGAGGACTAGTTGGACTTATTTTCGGTCTATCTTCACTTGCCAACGCTATGTTAAGACCAGGTCCTATATCTTTTGTATTTTATAATCCTTTAATATCAATCTTTCCAAGAATATTAATAGGTGTTTTTTCAGGACTTACTTTTAGATATTTAAAAAATAAGAAAACTTCAAATATAAGATACGTATCCTTAGGATTATGGATATTACTTACAGTTTTTTTATTTTACTTAGTTTACAGTAACATTAGTAATAAGGCTAATATCTTACAAATAGTTTTATCTATTATTTTTGAAATAATAGCCATGATTATGCTATATTTAACCTTTAAAAATAAAAATTCTAACCTTTCAGTAGCAATAACATCATTTGTTGGCACTATGACCAATACACTTTTTGTAATGGGTTTTATATACCTATTTTATGCAGAAAAATATGTTACTTCCTTAGGAATTTCAACTGATCTAGCAAGAAGTACTATATTTGGAGCAATTATTACAAATGGATTACCTGAAGCTATTATGTCAATAGTTATGGTATCAGCTATAATAAAAGCTTATAAGAAAAAATAAAAAAACCAAAGAGTTACTAAAAGTTACTCTATTTCGATGTATACCCTCTTTACTGTATAAGCAGTAAGGAGGGTATTTTAATAAAATATAGTTATGGGTTCAAAAAATTGGATAAAACTATATAGAAATGTAAACCCTTAAATGAGTCTAGGAAGGGAGCTTTTATAAGATTTTTAGATTAGAGCATAGTTTGAAGAACTTAATATACATGAGATTTTAATGTATGTCAAGAACATTAATTTAAGTTCCAAGTAAAAATTATTAATGACGCCTAATATAATTATAGGCAACTTGATTAAGTCTGTAAGATTGAAAAAGCAAGAATGAAAAATGATAATAGCCATAAGATAAAAAATTTAATTAATCTTAAAGAGAAAAGTTAATAAAACTTAGCTCTTAATTTTCAAGATTAAAGAATGAATTCTATTATAAATCTATATTTTTATGGACTCTCACAAGTAATATATGACTATATATTATTATAATAGAGAAAAAAATCAATCAAAAACAAAATGATAGCTCCTAAATAATGTAGGATAGCGTTCAGTTCTAATAAATTAATATTATTGAATTTTAATTGGTATACTTTAATTTTGTAAATTTTTGGATTTTTATTTTAATGTTTTTTAATAATGTCAAGTCCAATCTCAAGCATTTTTACTGCTGTTTGATAATTGTCTCCAATTAAGTCAAATACTAAGTCTTCAGAATATATACCCTGACTTATATTAGGAGAAATTTCAGTTTGGTTTGACTCTTCTAAATCATCCATATAGGCACTAGATGAGTAGTAATTACTAAGCTTTTCATAATATTTTTGACTTTCTTTGAATTTATCTAAAGCATCATTAAAATCATCAATGATCTTTCTGTGGCTAACTAAAATTTCTTCCATATCCTTTATTTTTTTTATATTCATAATTACAATCTCCTTTTAATCTTACTACAGAAAAACCTAGGCTTTAAAACCTAGGATTATTTTACAGCTTTGATTTATTTATTATATCTTTAAGAATTTCAGCACTTTTTTGCATTCTTTCGTTTTCAGTATCTGTAAGAGGTACTTCAATAACCCATTTCACTCCATCTTTTCCAATAACACTCGGTACACCTATGAAAATATCCTTAAGCCCATATTCCCCATTTAAGTATGATGAAGTTGAAAATACACTATTAGTATCATTTATAATAGCTTCTACTAGTCTTGCTAAAGCCATTCCTATACCATAAAATGTAGCTCCCTTTTTATCTATTATTTCATAAGCTGCATTTTTAACCTTATCAAATGTATTTAATAGGGCTTCTTCATCAGTGTCTGAGTGGTTTTTAACCCATTCATATAAAGGAAGACCACCAACATTTGTGTGGGACCATACTGCAAATTCGCTATCTCCATGCTCTCCCATAATAAAAGCGTCAACACTTCTAGGGTCTATTCCTATAAGAGAAGCTATTTCTTTTTTAAACCTTGATGAATCTAGGGTTGTACCAGTTCCTATAACCTTATTTGCAGGAAAACCTGAATATTTCCATGTTGCATAGGTTAGGACATCTACAGGATTTGATGCTACTAAAAAGATTCCATCAAAACCACTATCTACAATTTGTCCTATCATATCCTTAAAGATTTTAAGGTTTTTTTCTATTAAATCAAGCCTAGTCTCCCCTTGTTTTTGTGGCATACCAGCTGTTATTACAACAACTTCAGCATCCTCACAATCAGAGTAATCAGCCTTATATATTTGTTTTGGATTAGTAAAAGATAAGACATCTGAAAGATCCATCGCATCTCCTTCTGCCTTTTTCTCATTTATATCTATAATTCCCAATTCTCTTCCTATACCGAGAATTGTAGAGGCATAAGCAAATGATGAGCCAACTGCACCATCACCAACTAAAATAACTTTACTATCTTTCATCTTTCCTCCTCTATTTTAATCTATAGTAATTTACTATACTTTAATTTTATTATACTACTTTTAGGAGAAATGATAAATATTATCGCATATCAAATAAATTATTATTGTCCTTTAAGTAAAACAAAAGTTTTATGTAATCTTTTTGATAAGGTACAAATTCTTTTTTATCTATCAAACTAAGAATTTCATCAAGAGTTTTAAATGAAGCATCCTTTACTTCTTCTTTTTGTAAAATCAGACTATCAAGTCCAAGTTTCATATTATTTATTATAAATATATCATCTATTCTAAACTTAGTCTTAACTGAAAGGTTTGGATAATCTTTTGAGAAATCATATTCTATCCCAAGTTCTTCAAAGAGTTCCCTATTTGCTGCGATTTGAGATGTTTCTCCACTTGATACTGCACCTGATATGGTCAAATCCCACATATTCGCCCAAGAACTTTTATTAGAGGTTCTTTGTTGAATTAACATCTTACCCTTTGTATCAAATATACAAACATGGATTATAAGTCTATATAAACCATTTGGAACCCTCTGTCTTCTTTCAATAATATCTCCTGTTTTATTTCTAAAATTATCATATAAATCTACATATTCTATCATATAAACTCCTTCTTATCTATTTTTATACCCTATTAATAATAAAAAGCGGGACTAAAACCCGCTAATCTAAAATATTATTTTCCTCTAAAAATTCTTTTGAGACATCACTTGCTCTTTCTCTTTTTACATCAACTCTATAATTCATCTCCTGCATCTGTTCATTTGTGATTTTATATGAAAGCTTTTCCAAAGATTTAACTAAATCAGGATGTTTTTTTGATGTATCCTCCCTCATAAAGGCTATTGCCTGATAAGGTGGAAAAAGATTTAAATTATCTTCTAGTAAAACTAGGTTGTGTGAAATAATCTCAGAATCTGTCGAATAAATTTCAATTAAATTAACCTCTCCACTTTAAATTGCCTGATATTTTAAAGATGGCTCCATAGTCTTAACATCTAAATTAGGATTATATATAGATTTGAGTCCCCTATTTCCATCAAGTCTGTCATTAAACTCGAGAGAAAATCCTACAACTATTTTGTCTTCAATTTTCCTTAAATCAGAAATTGTTTTTAAACTATACTCATTTGCAAAGTATTTTTTACTGCAAGAGCATAAGTATTTTGAAATTTCATTGGTTTAAGAAAACTTAATCTATCTTGCTTTTTTATCTCATCTCTTGCAAATTTATAAACCTCTTTTTCATAATTTGACAAGAAATCGGATTTTTTTCTAGAAGTGCTGAAGTAATAGTCCCTGTAAATTAAGGATATATATCTATAAAACCTGATTTTAAAGCCTCATATAAGAAACTAGTCTTTCCAAAACTAGGTTTTAGTTCAACATCTAAGTTTGTGTTGTGCTCTATTACTTCTTTGTACATATTTATTAAAATTTCTGGTTCTGAACCAGGCTCTCCTGCAAGTATTAATTTTTCAGATCTACTATTTCCAAAATTAAAAAGAGATAGTAAAAGTATGAATAAAATTGCTAAAAAACTTAAAATAATAGTCTTTAACTTCTTATATTCAAGTAATTTAATTAAAGCATTAATCATAACTGCCAATAGTGAAGATGCTATAGCTCCTATTAAAATTAAAGAAGAATCGTTCCTATCTATGCCCAATAGTATAAAAGAACCCAGACCTCCAGCACCTACAAACACTGCAAGAGTTGCCGTTCCAATCAGCATTACTGATGAAGTTCTTATGCCACCTACAATAGAAGGCATAGCAAGTTCAAACTTCTTTAACTTCTCCCACTTTGTCATCCCAAAGGCTGTAGCTGCTTCATTTAAAATAGGATCTATTGACCTAAGTCCTGTAATAGTAGATTGTAGAATTTGAAAAAGTCCATAAATTACTAAGACAACAATATAAGGAATATTTCCTATACCAAGAATTGGAATAAAAAGCCCCAAGAAGGCTAAAGATGGTATAGTTTGTAATATTTCCTGTTACTTGGAGTGTAAATTCAGGCGTTTTCTTGTTTTTAGCTATGGATATAGCAAAAGGGATTGCTATAATCATAGCTATAAATAAGGCAATAAGGGATATTTGTAAATGCTCAAAAATCGCCTTTATCAAATCTTCTTTTTTCTCTATAAGGACATTAATGAAATTATTCATTTACTTCCCCCTTTTTAAAAAACAACTTAACAAAATTATTTTCAGGATTATTTTTAATCTCTTCAGGAGAACCTATTTGAACAATCTTTCCATCTTTCATTATACATATCCTATCTCTTAGCTTAAGTGCTTCATCCATATCATGAGTTACAAATATAGTTGTTAAGGAAAGCTCCTTATGAATATCTTTAACCAAATCTTGTAATTGATTTCTAGAAATTGGATCAAATGCAGAGAACGGCTCATCCTTTAGAAGTATTTTGGGTTTAATAATAACTGCCTTAAGTATACCCCATCTATTTTTTGTAAAATTCTTTTATACAATCTTCTCCAAACTTTTCTAAATAATTTCTAGTACTTCTTGGTATTAAAATTTACTTTCATATATGAATTTTTAGCCATAATTCCTATCTTAACTGAATCAAATTAAAAAATAATCTTGATATTACATGTTCTTCTTTTGAAATAAACTACATAAGAAGCCATAACTACAAAGACAGCTTTATTAGTTAAAAATTTATAATTATAAGCAATTTGATATAATAAAATATTTTTATTTATGATAGTTAAAAATACCTGCAAGAATTAATCTAGAATATATTTAATCGGACTAAATTCGAGTAAATGTTCTTTCTCTCACAGGCTTATTTAACTTTTTGGCAAAATAAGTTCAAATATCTGTAATGTTTTTTATCCATAATGATATTATTTATAATATATGATTGGTTTTTAATATCAATATTATAAATAAATGTATAAGCGTAAATATAGGAAGAAGTATCATAAAATTTTTATGCTTTGTTTTATGATGAATTAGTCTCATTAAAATATACATACTTAAAGCTCCACCTAAAAAAGCTATTGTTAAAAGCTTGCTTTCCTTAATTCTTTTTCTTTTTATTTTTTTTGAAGCTATTTTATCATAGCAAGTTAAATTTATAGAAAAAAGATTTATTATCAATAGGTAAATTAAAATTCCTAAATTAAACATTTATAAAAGATTTAACTTTCTCATAGTAGAAGTCATCAACTTCAATTCCTTCTTTTAGATTCTTATCTTTTCTTTTTATGCTTCCTTCCCCAGGAAAACGTACAGATGAATTTTCTTCAAGAGTTCTTACAGAGTGAACTTTTTGTTTTATTTTCTCGATTACTTTTTCATTTTCTTGCTCAGTGGAGAAAACTTCTGGATTCATAGCAATAAATATTTGGGAACATCCTGTACAGTTAAAAGCTTTGTCTTCATCCATATCGTAGGTTGACTTTCCGGTTGATAACAATGATGCCATAGCGTCAAGACATAAACTTAGACCTGAGCCTTTCCAATAACCTATTGGAAGAAGTCTTTGAGATTCAATGATTTTATTAGGATCATTAGTTAGATTGCCTTCACTATCAAAGCCACCAGGATATGGAAGATACTCATTTTTTATTTTTGACGAATCAAGTTTACCATATGAATATTGGCTTATAGCCATATCAAGGATTATATTTCCACTTTTTGATGGTATTGCTATACACATTGGGTTATTTCCTATGGATTTTTCATCCGAACCCCATAAAGGCATAAGTGATTCAGTATTAGTAAAGCATAAAGCAATCATCCCTCTTTCTGCTATAAGCTCACCATAAGTTCCAGCTCTCATCCAATGAGTGGAGTTTTTAACGCTAACCATTCCTATTCCATTTTCTATTGCTAGTTCTGCAGCTCTTTTAGAAGCTTTTATAGAATTTATAACTCCAAAACCCAAGTTTGCATCATAATTTTCTATAGCTCCAAATTTTTTAATGAGTTTGAGTTTTCCATTTATATTAATTAAACCATCATTTATAAAATTAATAAGTCTAGGAATCCTATTTAAACCATGTGAATTTACTCCTATTAGTGTTGAATCTGCATGAACTTTAGCCATTATTTCAGCATCTTCTTCTGATACACAATTTTTTAATAGGGCTAATTTTATAGTATTTTTTAAAATATCATATTTAACTTTCATTCTTACTCCTGTAATAATTAATTTTTTTTAAGAATACATTTTCTTTATTAAATGCTAAGGAAAGAAAATAATCTATCAGTACTGGATTAAAAGAAAGTGATAAAAATTCTTTTGAAAATGCCATTGCACCTATCTCACTTGATGATTTTAATTTATTTTTTTTCTTAATGGGACCAAGTTTAAAACTTTCAATATAAATATTATCAGTATATACATACTTATTTTCCTGTTCTATTTTATGAAATATTTCATGAGCAAGCACAATATCCTCTACATTAATATTTAAGCCTAAAGATATAATCTTATCTTCTACCTTTTTAATATTGTTTTTGCATAGATGAATTTGGTTAGGTTTCTCAAAAAAGGCTAACTCATAATAGGAAAAATTTTCACTTCCACAATCTTCAACTACTTTTAGATTAAATCTTTCTAACAGATCTTTAATACTATAACTCTTATATTTATTAGCAAAAGAAAACCCACATTCCATGGATTTTCTTATGATTTCCTTTTTATTTTTAATTTTTCTTGATAAGAAATCTTGATCTAATAAAAATAATGCAAAAGTTTTATCATCTATTAGTAAAATATCTTTTATTATATCCATTATAAATCATTTTTAGCTCCAATTAAGATTACCTCTTCATTTGTATCCCTTACTGATAGTTCTGAATCTATCAACATATTTAACTGTTCTAAACTTGTAAGTCCTTCAAAATCTGCTATTTTTGCACCAATACACAAATAAAGATCTGGGTTTAGCTTAATATCTGATTTAAATACTGATAAATTTTCCCAAATTTTATCTGCAAGAGATCTTATACTTGCACTAGAAGTTTTTAAAGCCTTTGCATCAGCTCGTTGTAGTTTTATAAAACCTTTATTATCAATAGCCCTAAGCTCTGACTTACCATTTACTTCTTTTGTATAAACTCTAAAATAATCATTTTTAGCTTCAAGTTTTATCTCACCCTTAGTATCAGAAAAACTATCTATTACTAATTCTTTTGCCTCATCATCACTTATATGTTTTGATAGTTCTTGAGTTGCGATTTCTGTAGATCCTGTTGCTATAGCACGAACCTTTGAAGTTTGTTGGTCAATTTCAATTTGTATTTCTACAGATTCAGCTGTAGCACCAGATTTTATTACTTGATCTGTTGCCTCATTTCTTAATAATCTTATATCATCATTAGTTGGTTGTGGTATTACCCTTTCCACAACATCTCTTACCATTGCAAGTGCAACCCCTATTGATGAAATTATCTCTGCCTTATCAGCTAATTTATATTTAACATCCATCTTACGGCTAGCATTTGGTAGGAGCACCTTTGCCCCTCCTCCACCTCCTACTATGGTAGTTTGTGATTTTTCAACTTTATACTTATCCATTAGCTCATAAATAACTTCATTAGTTGTATTGGCCGCATCATCAAGAACAGCTTGGGCTGCATCTTTTCCAGACATATTTAAGAATTCCCCTAGAAGATTAAAACATTTTTTTGCACTTTCTACATAACCAAATGAGTAGTCTCCTTCTTCTATAATTCCCAAGGCATTTGCTGCACAAGTAGTTGTTAATGCATAGTCCTTGCCATTATTTGCAGTAATAACTATATAATCTTCTGGATCATTTTTTATTGGAGATATTTGCTTGATTTTTGCACCATCGAATAAATCTGGTTTATTAAAAACAACATATTCAAGATTTGCAATATGGCATGATCTAGGCCCTACTTTTATAATTTTACCATTATTTGCCCTAATCATAGAACCTCCAGCAACTCCTACTGTATGAACGTCCATAGAATTTACCATCGTTCTTTGTCCACCTACAACCGCATAATCTATCATAGGTCTACCATTTTTTATAACTCCAATATCCGTTGTTGTGCCACCTACTTCAAAAAATATACCATTTGAAACCTTAAGATACATCAAAGCACCTACTGTAGATGCGGCAGGGCCTGAAAGCATAGTAAGAACTGGTCTATTTCTCATTTCTTCTATATCCATTACTCCACCATCACCTCTCATTATCATAAGAGGTGCCTTAATGCCAGCAGATTTAACGGCAGATTCAGTTGAATTTGCTGTTTGAATCATTCTAGGAAGAATTGAACCGTTTATAACTGCAGTTCTTGTCCTTCTTGTAAGACCATATAATTTTGAAATTTCAGATGCAGCACATACTTCAATATTCTTTTCTTTGCCAATCTTTTTGATTAAAAGTTCTTCTTCTATATCATCAACACCAAAAGTTTTACTAGCTGCTATAACCCCACATCCTTCACTTATAAGACTATCAATCGCATCTGATATATTTTTTTCATTAAAATTTTTTTTATTGATATATCTAAAAGCAGTAGTTATCTTTCTTTTACCCTCTTCATCAAGATCTATATCTTTAATTTTAGCTTGAATTTTTGATAAAAATCCAACAATTCCACCATCTGATACAGCTATTACTCCAACTTTTGCAACATCACCTTCTACAAGAGCATTTGTAGCTTGAGTAGTTGAGTGTGCAATAAATGTAACCTCATCTGGTGAAATATTATTTTCAGTTAAACATTTTTTAAACGAATCTATTACCCCTTGGCTTACACCAAGTTCATGATCGTGAGTTGTTGGTATAATTCCTACTCCGACTATTTCATATGTTTCATTATCAATGGCTACTGCCTTCGTATTTGTTCCGCCAACATCTATACCTACGCGAATTTTTCTTGACATAATACCTCCTATGATCCAAAAAATACGAAAACTAAGAATAAATTAATGGCTGATATAAGCCATGCCCATACAACTCCAGTTTTCATAAAACTTTTTACACTAACCTTACTGTAATTTAAAGCCCATAAATTCCAAGATTGAGTAGGACAAGCTGCAAGGTTCATTGCTATAGTTGGTACGTACATAAGAGTAAATAAAAATGGTGTAGAATATGATCCAAGTTGTGAAAGTACACCCACAGTTGCAGCACCAGCACCAAATATTGTAAGTGGTCCTCTAAATAATCCCAAAGGGGCAATTACTACAAAAGCAATTGTTAAACCCAAAGTAGTTTTTGGCAATAAATCTCCTAAAATAGGATCGAAGAAAGGTGCTGCTACACCACTTATTTTATTAAACATAGGTAGAATAAATAAGAAACCTAAAAGGCTTGCTACATCTATTACCCCATCATAAAATGTTTGGGATACTACTCTTGAAATATTATTCCAACCACCTTTTAATTTACCACAAACTCCTAAACCAAATACTGAACCTACAATAAAAGCAGGAATAGATGCCCACGAAAATGCTATTGATAAGGTTGTAGGTATAATTGGTGTTATTAATGCTATAGCTGGTACATTATCTAAAGACACATTTTCTTCATTTAAATTAAGATCCCAAGATTTTCTTCTTTTTGTTTTATTTAAAACTTTCATATGAACAAAAAGCATAATTCCAATAATTATAAGTTGAACAGCCATGGCAATAAAAGCCCAATTTAAATATTCACTATTATAAGTCATATCTTCAAAAATTGCTTGCATTTGTGAAAATAAAACAGGATTTAAATACATACCACTTGCAACACTCATCAAATATGAAGTTACT
Source organism: Anaerococcus porci (assembly GCF_034090325.1). NCBI lineage: Bacteria > Bacillati > Bacillota > Tissierellia > Tissierellales > Peptoniphilaceae > Anaerococcus > Anaerococcus porci. The sequence continues at coordinate 9,457 of NZ_JAXDSU010000029.1, read as the reverse complement.
GCTAAATACTTAGGTACACCTAGTGATAATAATATAGGTAAAACAATTACCCCTATAGCAACTACAGCTCCTGCTCCAAATGTTGCTGTGAAAATTATTCCTGTAACAATAGAAAGTAAAAGAGTAACTATAAAAGGATCATCTCCACCAAGCTCTGTTACAGATTTTATAAGTTTTGATGCAATTCCTGTATCAACAAGGATTTTCCCAAACCAAGAACCAAAAATTACATTAACTGCTGTGGCACCCCATGATTCGGGTCCACCTTGTAAAATATCTTTCATTCCATCTTCCCAAGTAAGCTTACCACCTAAGATACAAAAGAATAGCCAAATAACTGCCATAACAAAAAATCCAGTCATTAGGTTTCCTCCTCTTGCCGCATAAATCGCAAGACCTATATAGGAAATAATAAGTGCTATTCCAATAGCAAGTTCCATACTAACCTCCTAATTTTAAAAAATAAAATGTAATCGCTTACATTCATAAGATCTATTATATGAAAACTTTTTACTAAAGTCAATTAAAATATTTTTATTTATAAATTAAATATAAGAATTATTATAAATAAAACTTTATACACCATTAAGTAAATTGAATGATAAGAGCTTAATCAAAATATATAAGATAAATGAAATTATTAATTAGCTACTAATCTTTTACATTAAAAAATCCTAATATAGATTATAATAAAATACAACCATTTATTACCCATATCTATCAAAGCAAAATAGATAATTATATTAGAGTATTATGCAAAGATAGAATTCTTAATTTTAAAATTCGTCAATTATTTTTATTCTCTTTTCCCAAAATTTTATATAAAGATAATAAAAATTTGTCCTTTTCATCAACAAAAATCGCATGACCTGAATCTTTAAACTCTATAAAATTAACTTTTTTTGGAAAATTTTCTATACTTTTATAAGCATTATCAATCGGAATAACCATATCCTTATCCCCATGCATCCAAGTTGTTGGCATGATAATATTATTAATCAAACCAGAACCATTTTTAGTATTATCATATTTAACCATGGCAAGCAAGGCTTCTAGAAAACATTTTTGTTTTATAAAGTCTTCTGCCATTTTTCTTAAATCATTAGGATCAGGATCATTAACATTAAATATAGTTTGACTTAAAAGGTCTTTAAAAAAGTCAATATCCTTATCCTTTATCCCATTTAAAATTGGAATAGTAAAAGATTCATCATGCTTTAAGCTAAAATCTTTTAAAAAGTTTGGAAGCTTTAATTTAAAGTGATCATCTTTTTTTTCTTTCTTATCAGGCATAATAAAACCTTCATTTCCAACAGATGCTATTAAGATAAGATTTTTAACAAAATCTGGGTATAATCCTGCAAAATCCATACAGACTAATCCTCCCAAAGACCAACCTGCAAGACTTATCCTATTAATCTTTAAAGCATTTAAAAAATAATATAAATCAAAAGCCCAATCTTTCATCTCTTTATGTTTAATTTTATATGTTGAGTCTCCATAACCTATCAAATCAGGTGCATAGACATTTATATCTTGATCAAATGATTCTAGCAAATCTTCAAAAAAACTAGATGAAGATTGAAAACCATGTACAAGAATAAGCACATTGTCTCCTTTACCAACATGTCTATAAGCCATTATTTCGCCATTTTCTAATTTAATTTTACTAAATTCAATTTCTTTCATTTTGCACCTTCTATCTCACTCTTATATAATTATACAATTCTATTATATACTAAAAATAATATATTTATATAGATAAGTCTATTAATTTATATCTAATAAAAAATTTTAGAAAAACAGATATTTTTTCATATAGAAAGCAATTAAGAAAAAAACTTATTTAATATAATAAATGTAGTATTCTTACTAATAAAAACCTATAGTTGTTGTATATTAAAAAAATAGATAAAAAGTTATCTATAATGATATATTAAGATTCAATAGATATAAATTTAAGAAAATACATATGTAAAATTTTTAAATAAAATACTAGGCAAAGATTTCTCTCAAATATAAAAACTCGTATAAGCAATCCAATGATTTATACGAGTTTTTTATTTAGACTATAATTAATCCAATAACTTATTATAAAGATTATCAATAAATATTGCTCCTAAAGGTGCTGTTATTAAAATACCTAAGACTGCAATAGACAAAATTACATTTCCAGATGATAGTCCATTTGCCATGGGAATTGAACCAATAGCCGCTTGAACTGTTGCCTTTGGCATATATGATACAATAGTAAATATCTTTTCTTTCTTATTAAGTTTTGCATCTTTTACAGCTATTAAAGTAGCAAAAGATCTAAATAAAAGAGCAATAAATATCATAACTATCCCTAAAAGTCCAATATTTGACAAATATCTTATATCAACTTCTGCACCTACTAGAACAAATAAAAGAATCTCTGCAAAAATCCAAATTTTTCCAAACTTTTCTGAAAGCCTATTAGATACAATTTCCTTTGCTTTAAGCCTATAAAAACTTGCCATAGATATTATTGCCAAAAGTCCAGATATTGGAATTTTTCCCTTCAAAATATTTTCAAAAGATACTAGAAGAAAGGAAATACCCAAAAATATAAGTAACTTAATAGAATTTCTTATTAGATAATCTCTACTATAAAAAAACTCAAATATCCTATCAAGTAAATATCCTATTATACACCCAAGTAATATTCCTAAAATAATAGACACAGGAACATTTAGCAAAGATATGAAATTTGTACCTTCTCCCTTAGCCATAGATAGAAAAATCGAAAATAAAACTAAAACAAATATATCATCACAAGACGAGCCAGCCATAATCATTTGTGGAATAGACTTTCCTACTCCCCTCTTTTCTTCTATTAACTTAACCATCCTAGGTACTACAACAGCAGGAGATACTGCGGCAAGAACTGACCCCATTAAAAGCGAATCAATAGGACTTATATTAAAAAATAATCTTGCAAATAAAAAATAAGCTAGAATTTCAAAGCTTGCAGGTAGAAAAGATAAAAGAATGGCAGATTTTCCCACCCTTTTTAAATCTGATATATCTAAGGAAAATCCTGCTTTTAATAAAATTATTATTAGAGCAATTTGTCTTAAATCTTCTGAAATCAAAAGAATTTTATCGTCTAGTATGTTTAGTCCAAAAGTTCCTAGTATAATACCTGTAAGAAGCATTCCAATAAGAGAGGGAAGCTTTAATTTTTTTAAAATCTCCCCAAGAAAAAGACCTATAAGTATAATGAGGCCTAGTGATAATAACATATATATCCTCCTTTTGGGACAAAAAAACTGATGAATCCTGTCCCTTATATAGACAGAAGTCATCAGCATAATGCGGTTTAAGATTAATCTTAGGGAGAACTTCATTCCCTAAATTTATTATATATAAATTTATAATTTAAGTCAAGAAGTTAAAGTCTATATTTAAGAATATATACTGATAGCTCTTATATAAAATAAGCCCTTATCAAAATAATACTAGCTTTGTTTTTATTTTTACCACTTATAATTATTTTAGAAATATTTATATCTTCACTATCATAATCATTATTTAAATCCTTAACTAATTCTTTATCCTAATATATTCTTTAAACTCATTAAGATCTTTAGCCATAAAAAATGGATTAATACGATATTCTTTTTCTACACTTGTAGGTAAGCTTGGAAGTCCTTTATCAATTTTTTCTTGAGCTTCATTTATAGCATCATCAATAATCTTATCTTTTATAATTTTCTTTGATGATTTTAGACAATCTATGGTATATTCATGAGCAGGATATATTAGAGTATCCATGCTTAGATTTTTAATTTTTTTAACAGAATTAAATGCTCTATCATATTTTTTAGTAAATACCCTGCCACAGCCTGATGAAAAAATAGTATCTCCACAAAATAGGTTATTTTCAGTAAGATATGATATATGCTCTTCAGTGTGCCCATCTGTCTCTATTACCTTAAATTTAAATCCCAAAAGCTCAAACTCGTCCCCATCTTTTACTGTCTTATCGTTTAAATCTTCAGTTTCAATTGGTCCTATTACAATAGAGTTCTTATATTTTTCTTTCAAGCTCGAAACTCCACCAATATGATCCATATGCTTGTGAGTTATTAAAATTCCTACAAGATTTTTACCTTTGATATATTCTAAAACAGGTCTTGTTTCCCCTGGATCTATTATAATAATATCATTAGCTTTTTCTATAGCCCATATATAATTATCTTTTAAAGCTTTTATATATTTAATTTTCATACACAATCCCTTCTTATTAGTAGTTATTATTATTTATACCACAAATTTAATTATTTAATAAAGAAAAAGGTATTTTTATACATTTGGATTTTGTTTTTAAAGTTTTAATATAGCTAATTGTCTTTTTTTCTTCATTTCTAAATTCTAAAAATCACAATCGATATTTAGAATACTTTTATATTAGTACTATAAAGTCTACAAAAATATATTATTAATATAGTAATGTAACAGGTAAGAAATATAACTAGGTCTTATTTTTTATTCATCATTTCCAAGTGCAAAGAATTTTTCTCTTATTCTTCTTCCTGTTTCTGTACCTGCTATTCCACCTATTCCTGTTTCTCTTAACGCTTCCGGAAGTGTTGATCCAACTTCACCAGCAGCCCTACAAACTTCATCAAATGGTACAATAGATGTAATTCCTGCCATGGCCATATCAGCAGAAATAAAAGCATTTACAACACCAGATGCATTTCTAAAAGTACAAGGATACTCTACAAGTCCTGCTATGGGGTCACAAACCAGTCCTAAAACATGAAGAAAAGCAAAACTTGCAGCATGAAAACATACTTCTGGAGATTGGTCATAGAGATAGCATGCGGCTGCTGCTCCCATTGCAGAGCCTGAGCCAGTTTCAGCCTGACAACCACCTTCAGCTCCAGCAAATGATCCATAATAACCAATCATTTTACCTATGCCTATTGCTGTAAGCATTGCTTCTACAATTTTTTCATCTGAAAATCCTTCTCTCTTCTTTAAAGAATATAAAATCGCAGGTAGAATACCTGAAGAACCTGCTGTAGGGCTTGCAACAATCTCACCCATAGCGGCTGATATTTCAAGAGTTGAAAAAGCCATAGCCATAGCTTCTGTTATAAAATCACCTGTAATTGACTTGCCTTCTTTAGAATATGCATTCATTTTTTTTGCAAATCCATCAATCATACCCATGGTGGTCTTAGTTTCATTATTTAGATTGCCTTGAGCTGATCTTTCCATTACCTTAAACATTTTTCTTAATTTATTTAAAATATCATCTTTGTCAATTTGCGATGATTTTAATTCTTCTTCCAATACTAAATCGTGGATGTGAAGTCCTCTTTCCTCACATTCTTTAATTACGTCTTTAGCCTTTCTAAACATTATTTAACCCCTTCTATATAGTTTGCATAGTCATATCTTTTATCATTTATAATTTTATCAATCAAATCTTTTTTAAGCCTTTCATTAAGCTCGACAATCAATGTTACTTCCTCATCTTGTTTAACGGTCTTTATACTTTCTATATTGTAATTATTGGTTGCAAGAAGTTTAGACACTTCATAGATAACACCCTTCTGTTCCCCATATTTAAGTATAATTGTAGGAAATTTTCCGTTATAGGAGATTAATACGTCATTTATTTCAATAATTTCAATATTACCACCACCAATTGATGATCCTGTAACAGATGATGTAGTTCCATCCTTATAATAAAATACAAGCTTGGCTGTATTTGGATGAACAGTACCTAAGTCATCTTTAATAAAGTGAAATTCTAAACCTTCTTTTTTAGCTATTGCAAAAGAATCCCTAAGCCTTTTATCATTTGGTTTAAAACCTAAAACACCAGCCAAAAGTGCCTTATCAGTACCATGACCCTTATAAGTTTTGGCAAAAGAGCCATGTAAATGAAAGTCCACTCTATAGAAGCCTTTTTTCACAATAGATATAGCTACTTGAGCAATTCTTGCAGCTCCTGCAGTATGAGATGACGATGGACCTATCATAACAGGTCCTATTATGTCAAATACTCCATATTCTTTCATATTTTCTCCTTTATTTACTATAATTTAAATATAAATAAAACCTTTTCAAGCTTATCATTTTAATACATCTACAATATTATAATACTCTTATATTTTTATAATTAAATATTGATATATTATTAATTCATACCTTTACTTGACTAATTAAGATAACTTAAAAAGTAAGCACAAAAGTCTTACTTATCATCATTTAAATATAAAAGAAGTCATTGAAATAGAAGCTAAACTTCCAACTTGATTAAAAACTTCTACCTTATCATTATCACTTGCTCCCAATACATAAATAAGAGGATAAAAGTGATCTTTGCTTGGGACTGCATAGGATGAATAAGGGTTTTTATCATAGTTTATGACATTCTCAAAGTTTTTAGATAAGACATTTTCTACTATGAACTTATCAAACTCCCTATTTTCTAAACTTGCATCTTTTTTTTCCCAATCAACATACCTAAGATTGTGGACAATATTTCCACTTCCAAGTATTAGATATCCTTCATCTCTTAAATCTTTTAATTTTTTTCCAATCTTAAATACTTCTCTTTCTCCTATACTAGCATTTACTGATAATTGAACAACAGGAATATCAGCTTCTGGAAACATATGAACTAAAACTGTCCAAGTACCATGATCTATCCCCCATTGTTGATTTAGTTTTATATCATCATTTTTTAAAAGATTAAGAATCTTATCTGTCAATACATGGTCTCCATTTACATGGTATTTGACCTCATATAATTCTTTTGGAAATCCATACATATCATAAATCTGTCTAGGATTATCTTCATTTTGAGTAAAATTCCCTCTTGTAAACCAATGTGCAGATATAGCTAATATTGCCTTAGGCCTTTCATATTCATCTATTATATAATTTCCTATTTTTTTAAAATTCTTTGTTATCTCTGTGTTTTCAAGTGCGATCATAGGTGAGCCATGACCTACAAATAATGTTGGTAATTTCATAAAATCTCCTTTACAAAAATATAGATACCCTAAAATCAAATTATTATATAAATGTTTAAATTATCTATAAATGGATAATAATGTTATAAGAGTTAAAAGGAGTTATTATGTATTTTGAAGATTATAAAATAGGTGATAAATATCTACTAGATGAAGAAATAGTAGACTTTGATGAAATGATTGACTTTGCAAAAAAATATGACCCTAGGCCATTTCACCTTAATAAAAATAGTGCAAAAGAAACCAGATTTAATGATATAATTGCATCAGGTTTTTTTACATTAGCCTTTTCTTGGTCTAAGTGGGTTAAGACAAAAAAAGACGAAGAGGGAATGATTGCAGGTGCTGGATTAAATAATCTTGTATGGTATAATCCTGTTTATGCAAATGATAGACTAAAGTCTATTCTTACAGTTTTAGATAAGAGAAAATCTAAGACAAAGAAGCAAGGTATAGTAAATTTATCTTATCTTACCACAAACCAAAATAATCAGAAAGTTTTATACTTTGAGGCAAATATTTTAGTTAAAAGTAAAACTTCTACAAATAATCAAGATTCTATTTAAAAATCAATATTTTGGTAAGTCATTATATTATTAAAATTCCATCCATATTTTATCTAAGATAAGCTAGATAATTATTATCTTAATAATTATCTAACCTTAACTTAGAAATCTTATCATCAATACTTACTATTTCAAGATTTAACTATCTTAGATTTACTCATTTTATAGTTTTTAAAATGTGCTAAGTTAATAAATTAATCTTTTATAAATTTATTATCTTTATAAAATAGTCTTTGAAAGATTTAATTTTTGACAATATGTCTATTTTCTTCTCCTATCTTGTTAATTTTAAGCAACAAAAAACAGTAAAACTAATCTGATTTACTGTTTCTTGAATAAGCATTTATCAAATTGATATCTGCTTAATTAAATATATTTATTAATATATAATCAATAATCATTTTATTATTTCTATAATTATTATAAATATAATACTTATGTTATTAATTGTAATTAAATTGCAATTTTATTCAACCAACACATTCCTAGCTAGCTTATCATTATTATCTAAATTATTAACATTTGTAAATACATAATAAGCAAGATTTAAATTTATACTTCCAATCAAAAGAAATACCCAATCACCTTCAAGTGGAGAATTCCAAATGAAATGCAAGATAACTGGAGCTATAATAAAACATAAGGCTTTAGGTCTAGAAATTACAGAACTCTTTTTTATAAGAGCTATAAGTCCAACTCCAAAAACTATTGCAAAAGCCATATGACTACCAAGGGCATTAGAAACCCTCTCAAAAGCTATTGTAAATCCACTATTTGTCTCCCCAAAAGTACTTTGAAAAATATATGCCCAATCTTCAAAAACCTGAAATCCAAATCCTGAAATCATTCCAGATATAAAAGCTTCTTTCAATGAAATTCCTTTACACAATAAATATACTAAAAGTACAACTATACCTTTAGCTATCTCTTCTGCAAAAGGAGCAGTTAAAGCAGCTCCCCACTCATCAAGTAATGTCTGTGGTGCTTTTATAAAAAATAAGAACATTGAAATCAAGGAATTTCCTAGACTTCCTAAATATAATGGCAATGTAAATCCAAGTATAAAGCTCAACATAACTACTTTACATGAAACATTTAATTTTTTTACTAAATAGTATATTAAAAATGCAATTGGTATAGCATATAATAAAACTATACTTGATGCAATTAAAAAGCTAGGAAATAAAGCTACATCTTTATCTTTTTCTGAAAACTGAATAAAAAAATCACGAAAACTCACAAATACTAATGCTAAAGTTATCGCGACTAACAAATTACGCCCATATTTACTAATAAATTTTTTCATATATCATCCTCCATATTTAATAATATAATTGAATTATTTTTTAATATAATATAATTTATTTCATAGTAAAAAAATATATTATTTAGAATTATATTATTCATTAAAATAATAAAATTTTCGTGATAATTATATCATTTTTTAGATATTATTTCAACCATCTAAATAAGATTTGTCTTCTAAACCTACATCTTATTTTTGATATTTAAAATGACTAAATTTTTTTAGTGTTGTTTAAAAACATCCTTAATTTTAGAATTTACTAAATTATCAAATAATAATATTCTGCTTTTCTTATTTTTGATTTATTCCTAAAGGAAATTCTTATTCCTTATAAGCAGAATAAAATATATGATAATTATTATTTCCAATATAAATAGTTAAAATAATAATTTACATGTTTTATATAAAACTTCAAAGAAAAATGAACTGACCCCCAAAAGTTAGACCTAGAAACTAACTTAAGGAGGTCAGTTTTTAAATGGCAAAATATAGTACAGAATTCAAAATGAAAGTAGTAAAAGAATATTTAGGATCAAATATCTCATATAAATCTTTATCAGAAA
>NZ_JAXDSU010000085.1:0-5395 GCF_034090325.1 Anaerococcus porci | reverse complement strand
GTAATAGTTTTATCTTCAGCCAAGACAATAGTCCTAAGAACAGCATCAATTCTTGCCCTAAGTATAGCTAAAGAAAAGGGCTTGACTAAATAATCATCTGCTCCTTGGTCAAGGGAATGAATAATAAAGTCTTCATCATTTTTTACTGTAGTAACTATTACTCTAATATCCTTTTTCTTTAATTTTTCTATCAACTTATACCCATCTTTATCTGGAAGATTGATATCTAAAAGAGCTACATCTATGTCGACATTCATCTTATAGATTGCTTCGTAATATGAAGATGCAATATTCACATCATAGCCATTATTCATTAAATATTTTTTCATTTCTAAAGCAATTTCTCTATTATCTTCTATAATTAAAATACTTTTCATTGTTTACTCCTCTTATTTTAGGAATGGATTTTCTGTTTATAAAATGAATCTGTTGCAAAATCTTGAATTTCTATCGTTTCACAACAGTCCCTTTATAATCGCATAATTCTACTTATAGTATACCATTATAGCTTATATTAAATAGAGAAAATCTAATTGTAAAATGGTGAAATAAAGCTGTTTCAATAATTTATAAAGATTAATTGTAAAATATAGTATAATATTATTAAAAAGTTTTATAAGTAAATATTATTTTAATGCGAAATATTTGATTTTACTATTATAATTATAGAAAAAAGAGATAATATTACCTATAATAATAAAGCTAAAACTAGATAATAGTGCAAGTATATAAAACTTTGTAGAATTTATAGGTATTTCAAATATGATTTATCTAAATATTGGAGTTTAAAATTGAAAATATTAATGATTGAAGATGATAGCACAATTGCATTTGCCGTAAAGACTTATTTAAAAAAATATAGTATAAAAACTGTTGTCTATGATAAACTTTCTAGTTTAGAAAATATAAATTTTAGTGATTTTGATTTAATCTTGCTTGATGCAAATCTTCCTGATGGCTCTGGTTTTAATTTTTTAAAATACTTAAGGGAATTTTCAGATATCCCTATTATTATGCTTACGGTTAAAAGTGAAGATCAATATGTTGTTAAAGGACTTTCTCAAGGAGCTGATGACTATATTACTAAGCCCTTTTCTCTTTCTATACTCAAAGCAAGAATTGACAATGTATTTAGAAGAAAGGTCAAAAAGACGGATACTTTAATATTTAAAGATTTAACTTTAGATTTTACATCGAAATCAGCTAGTATTGATGGAGTAAACATAGACCTTAACTTAAAAGAATTTTCTATTCTTGAAATGCTTTTAGAAAATCAAAATATAAATCTTTTTAGAGAAAAAATGCTTGATTATGTATGGGGTTATGATTTATATGAAGTAAATGACAATACCTTGACAGTGACGATAAAAAGATTAAGATCTAAGCTTGGTAGATATGGAAAGCATATTAAAACGGTTAGAGGGATTGGATATAGGTGGGACAATGACTCTTTGGAATAAATACAAAAATATTATTTTAATAGTAACACTAAATTTATTGCTATGCCTTATAGTTGTTTATTTTAGTCCTAGATTTGATATTCTAACACTTTTAGGATATTTGTTAATAAATCTTTTTTTATTTCTATTGCTTGTAAAAAGGGAGAAGAAAAAAGAAAGGGAATTGGATGACAAAATAAATAATATTTTTCTTCTCTTGCATTCGTTAAATATAGATTCTAGCAATGAGGAAATAAGAGATGATGAATTTGGAAAATTAAGAGATGAAATAATAAAAATAATATTAGAAAACAAGCGAATTGCTGATAATTCAGAAAAGAACAAAGAAACTTTGAGAGAATACACAGAAGATATCGCACATCAGATAAAAACACCCTTAACTGGATCTTTACTACTAATTGACCTATTGGAAGGCAGTGAAGATAAAAATTCAAAAGAATACATCACTAGGCTTAGAGATAATTTACTAAGGCTTTACAATTTGGCGGATATTTTGTTAGAACTTGCTTCTCTTGATTCAGGTACAATTGAAATGTCAAAAGATAAAGTTTCGGTTAAGGAATTTGTGGAAGAAATAATTATAAATATTTCCGACTATTTTTCAACGAGTGATGTCAATATCTCTCTTCATGGAGATGACTTCATCCTTATATGTGATAAAGATTGGACTTATGAAGCAGTCTTTAATGTTGTAAAAAATGGAATAGAAGCAACGAAAAATAAGCATATTGAAATATATCTTAAAGAAACGAATTTGTATAAAAGTATAATTGTGGAAGATTTTTCTGAAGGTATGAATAAACAAATGCTTGAGAAAGTTCTCAAGCGTTTTTATAAAGCAAATCCCAAATCAAAAGGCTATGGTATTGGTCTTCCTATGGCGAAGTCCGTTATGGAAAAACAAAATGGGGAATTGTTATATCATAGAGGGAAAAAATCAAATACATTTGAATTAAGATTTTATAATTGATTTGATTTAAAGACTTTGTTTTAAAAATAAAAACTTAGTCTTTTTTTCTAGTCACTTTCCTGTCACTTAAGTCTATTATTATCTAAATAAGATTAAGGAGGGACAATATGAATATAGTTAAAACTGTAGATTTATCAAGGACATATAATAATGGAGTAGAAGTAAAGGCTCTTTCAAATGTGAATTTTACAATGGAAAAAGGGGATCTAGTAGCAATTATTGGAGATAGTGGTTCGGGAAAATCTACTTTACTTCATCTTCTTGCAGGAGTAGATAATCCTACTAGTGGAGATATCTTTATTCAGGATAAAAATATTACCAAACTCAATAAAGACGAAATGACCGTATTTCGCAGGAGAAATATTGGCGTCGTTTATCAATTTTTTAACTTAATTCCCAATATTAATATTAGAAAGAATATATTACTTCCTCTTTTACTAGATAATAAGAAAGTAGATGAAGAATATTTCAAAGAGATTTTATCACTTTTAGGAATTGAGGATAAACTCGACAGATATCCGAAACAATTATCTGGTGGCGAGCAACAGAGGGTTGCCATTGCTAGAAGCCTTATTACAAGGCCAGCCATAATTTTAGCGGATGAGCCCACAGGTAATTTAGATAGAAGAAATTCGGAGGAAATTACGGGACTATTTAGACTTGTAAACAAAAGATTAAATTCAACTATTATGATAATAACCCATGATGAAAAAGTGGCAAATTCCTGCAATAAAGTTTATAAAATGATTGATGGTGAACTGACTTTATTAGGAGATGAGTCTTATGAAAATTATTAATGACCTTGCCGATGCAGCAGTAAAAAATAATAAAAAAGACACCTTAGCCATTAAAATTTCAATTCTATTGGCGGTGATGATTTTGGGTAGCATTATTTTTATTTTCGATACATTAAGATCTGATCAGTACAATTATATAAAGAATACCTTTGGTGACTATCATGTTGCGATAACTGAAATTGATGAAAAATTCTATGATGAATTAAAAAGCGACAAGGATATAGAAAAAATTTCTTTCAACAAAGTTATAAAAACAGATTTAAAGGCAAGTATTTATGAGACGGGAGATAAAAATGCTCTTCTGGCTTATGAGATAAAGAAAGGAAGAAGACCAGAAAATACAAATGAACTTTTAGTCCCAGAGAAGTTTTTAATAAAAAATAGAGAGTACAATCTAGATTCAAAAATAAAAATCAAGGGAAAGACCTATACGATAGTTGGCATTTACGATGACTTTGGTTATTCCTTTGAAGAATCTTTGATCCTAGGTCTTGCTTCTAGCGATAAAAAAGAAGACTTGTACAAGGATTACAGTGGAATTGAAGCACAAATTTGGTTTAAAAATATAAGGGACACTTATACTAAGACCAGAGAAATCTTATCTAAGATGAATATTGATGAAAAAGATGCTTTGGATATTGGAAGAGTATTTTATAACAAAGACATTTTGGAATATAAGATGGTTTATCCCGGAGGGGTTATTCCTCCTAAAAATGTAATAAATTCAGCCATTGAAAAATATGGAATAGCCTTTCTTTTTTGTATGATTTTTGCCTTTATCATCTATGGTGCCTTTAATGTTTGGAACAATAGAGATTTGTGCGAAATTGCTCTATTAAAAAGTGTAGGTATGACGAAAAGACAAGTTAAAAAAATGGTCAGGCTCAAAGCATTGAAACTTTCGACTCTTCCAATAGCACTTGGAACAATTCTGTCTTGGGCTTTTGCTAACCTACTTATGTACTTAATGTGGCTTAACAACTCCATATCATATAAAAATATATCTAAAATTTTAGGAGAAATCTTAAAATCTCCAGAGTTTAATTTTTTATTTCCAAGGATAGGCTCTATTATAATCATAATTTTATTATCGCTTTTAATGGTTTATTTTTCTGCAAAAATTCCAGCAAAGAGAAGTTCTAAATTAAAAATTATTGAAGGCCTAAGTGGAATTACAGAAAAAAATATTAAATTGGGCAAGTCAAAAATAAAGGGTCCAATAGAGAAGACTCTCGCAAAAGATTATTATAGATCCTATAGGTCAACTTATAGAATTATAGTATTTTCCATGACACTTTCAGCTTTTGTCTTAACTGCAATTTTAGTAAGTCAATCATATAGAGTTTTAAATGAAAAATACGATAATTACAAAAGCCCTTACAATTTTAGATCCAGTATTTATGCAGATACTTTTTTGAATGAAAATTTTTTTAAGGATATGGAAAAAGTTGAAGGCGTAGACCAATTTCATATATATCAAAGAAATGATACGAAGTTTTATGTCGATGAAAATAAAGATTTTATTTCCAAGGATTTAAAAAAATCTTTAGACAGTGGTAAAAAAGTAAAAGACAAACTATATACAAGCATATATGCCTTGACAGATGAGGATTTTGACAAGCTTTTAAAAGAAAACAATATTTCAAAGGCCTCTTATTTATTGCTCAATAAGATAGCAAAAGACAATAATACACCTTATACTTTTAGAGAATATATAAAAATCTCTGATAAGAAAGCAAGTGAAATTTCTTTAAAATATAATAAGAATGCAAATCCAATGTTAGTGAAGATAGATGGCGTAATAGATGAAATGCCTTATGATTTAGAAGCATATAGTAATAATGAAATAGCTATCTTTACAAGTAAAAGTAATTTAAAAGAATTTATAGACAAATATGGAATAGATAAGTCAAATCCAGTTTATTATTACTTTGTAAGAATGAAAGTAGAAAAAAATAAAGACAAAGTTTTTGAAGAAGCTGAAAATGTAATTTCCACTTATTCTTCAAAGTCAGACCACGGCACTACTACAGATATTATAAGGGCAGCCATGGATAAAGAAGAGAGAAGAAATACAGGTTTAATGAATTTAGCCATCCAAATTATTCTTATAACCATCGCTCTTTCTAACGCTTACAATAGTTTCAAGGGAAATCTTAGAGCGAGAA
>NZ_JAXDSU010000003.1:0-48891 GCF_034090325.1 Anaerococcus porci | reverse complement strand
GTAGATAAAATAAACACAATCAAAAACCGGGAAGTAGAATATTCTACCTCCCGGTTTTTGATTTCTTAAAACTAAATTCATAATTACAAAAACTCTAATCCTAAAATTGACAAAAGATCTAAAACCAAAAGCAATACGCTTAATAGTCTTAATAAAATTTTTAATTACTTCAATAGCATTATCAGAATATTCATAAATAAAAAATTCTCAATAAAATCTAAAGCATTGATAAGACACTTGCATCTTAAAAAATATTTTCTTTAAATATAAATAATTAAATATATCTTATTTTTTTCGTTAATAAATTGTATTAGTAAAATTATCATTTACTTTAACCAACACGATTTATTATAGAGCTAACAAAAAAATGGATATAGCTATCTTTTTTAATTTATATAGTTTACAAAAAAGTAACAAAAATATACAATATGCTCAAATATCTTTGAAAAATGCCGACTTTATGGCTTGACTAAATTAATAAATATATATAATTATAATAATAGTAATATAAGGAGAAGTAAATGAGACAAAATAAGAACAAAAATATTACAAAGATAACAAGTGGTGCCTTAGTATTATTATTAGCTAGTGGTGGATTAGTATTTAATTCTCAAGCGAGTGGTGAGAATGTAATCGCTGAAGGTGACAATATTATAGTTGATAATAGAGAAACGGAAAGCACAAAAGTTGAAGATATTAATAGTGTATTAGATAATACCGGAAATATAGATAAAATTAAAACAGAAGAAAAAAAAGATAATAGTAAAGTTAATGATTTATTAAAAAATTTTAATAGTAAAATTTCGGAAGTTAAAGCTATTACTGATCCAGAAGCTGGATTTAACGAAGAGTTTAAAAATAGAGCGAGAGCATTATTAAATAAATATGAAAGTTCCATTGGTACAAACTCTAGTGAAAGCGAAATAAATGCTGCAATTGATGAACTTCAACTTACTATAAGTGAAGAAGGAAGCAATTTTATAAGTATTCAAGATACTAAAGAAAAAGTAGTTGACGAGGAAGAAAATAATAGTCAAGTTGTTAATGAAAAAGATAATACTGGAACAAACGACGAAAAAACTAACGAGTCATTAACTGAAGATAAAAAGGCTGAGTTAAAAGAAGAAAAAACTGAAAAAAATGAACAAGTAGAAAGTAAGAAAGAAGAAAAGGTTGAAGATAAAAAAGAAAATACCGAAAATAAACTTCCTTACTCTAATAAAACAGAATTTATTGACTTTTTATCTAAATTAAATATTCAGATAAGGCCAAGAATAAAAATATCTTCCCTAGCGTAATGATAGGTCAAGCTATACTTGAGTCAGCAAATGGTACTTCAAAACTAGCTACTGAAGACTATAATATTTTCGGGATAAAATCCACAGATAAGACTGAAGGTAAAAGCTATAAAACAGAAGAATTTAAAGATGGAAAACTAATAAAAACTACTGATAAGTTTAAACAGTATGATTCTTTTGAAGATGCAATAAATTATTACCTAGATCTTCTAAATAGGGGAACTTATGCTAAACATAAAGTAGCTGAAGCAAAAACTGCTAAAGAACAATTGGAACGCATAAAGGTAGCAGGTTATGCTACTGATCCAAATTATGTAACAAAAGTTTTGAATAGAATTAAAGAAGAAAATCTAGAAAAATTTGATATTGGGTTTAAAGAAAATCTTGATGATAAAAAGGCTGAAACTGAAAAAACAGAAAAGCCTAATAAATTTCAAGAAATTATAGATAAAAACGATGATTTAAAAAATAATCAAACAAAGTTAGAAAAAACTGAAACTTTTAAAGAAGAACCTGAGAGAGATGATAAAAACACTAAAACAGATCAAGAAGAGAAAAACTTAGTAAATAAAGATAAATTAGCTGATGAAATTAATAAAATTAAAATTTTATTAAAAGATGGATCTTGGACAAAAGAATCAGGTCAAAATGCAGAAAAAATTATTAAAGAAGTTGAAGAAGCTTTATTAAAAGAAAATTTAACATCTAAAGAATATGATAAGCTTAAGGATGAATTAAATAATATTCAAATTAATATTTTGAAAAAAGCCAATGATGCTGATGATAGATATATGGCTAAAGACAATAAAAAAGTTAATAAGATACTTATTAAAGTAGATAATAAAGCATCTGAAAAGACAGAAATTAAAAAAGAATCTACAAATGTAAAAACTGGAGTAGGTTCATTAAGTTCGATATTATTAACTCTTATTACAACCGGAAGTGTTTTATTTGCTAGTAAAAAAAGAAAATAATTTTGATCTAGCTAATAATATAATTATATATAGTTATCTATTTTTTGATAAGGAGAATTATGAAAAAACAAAATAAATTAATATTATCTACTTTTATAGTGTTCTCTTCCGTGATTGCTTTAAATTCAACTTCTTTGGCAGATGATGACATTGAATATAAAAATCAAATTTCATCAGTAAATGAAGAATACAAGGAAAGCTTAGTAGAAAATCCTTTAAAAGAGGATAATAAGATAAATTATAATTTAGCTAATGATGATAAAACTGAAGAAATCAACAAAAAAGATAGTATTGATAATTCAAAAAAATATAACGAAGAGTTAGAAAAAACAAATACTAATTATGCTAATTGTAATATAGTTGAAAAAATACCAGGAGATAAACTTAAAGAAAAAGATTTAGACAATTTGACTAATGATAAATATAATCTAGAAAATAAGAACCATGAAGAGCTAAAAAATAATAATGATAAAGAAAATCTAACCTCAGATCATATAGAAGTAAAATCTTATAATAATAAGACTGTAGAAGATTTAAATTTAAAGGGAAAAGAAAGCCAAAATACAGATAAGTCTTCCAAATTTACTTTTTATAGTGCTAATTCAAATTCTAGATTTTTTCACTATTCTAATTCAGATAATTCTTATATAATTGAGAAAGATTTAGCTTATAGATATGATAATCGTGGTAGAAAAATTACTGTAAGTAACTCTTGGTTTAATATTGGAAAAGATAAATACTTTGCTAATTCAAAAGGTGAAATTGTCAAGGGGATTCAAAGAATTGGTTTTGATAGATTTTATTTTGCTAATAATGGTGTAGTTAAAACTAATACTAAGGTTATTACAAATATAGGTGCATATATAATTGGTGAATCAGGAATTATGAACCCTCTTGAAAATAAATGGCTTGAGGTGAATTCTAATAAATATCATACAGGATATGATGGAAAACTAGATAAAGGATTCAATCTTATAGAAAATAATCTATATTCTTTCGATGATAATGGGAAACTCGAAAAAAATAAATTGTTCTTATATAATAAGTCAATTATTGCAATAGATAATAATGGTATAGTAGATAAAAAACGCGATACAAAAATAGTTATTGATAATTTAGAGTATACTAGTGATAAAAATGGAAACGTAGTTTCTATTAAAGACTTAAGTAAGAAACCTGAAGTAGTTACCTATTATATGCAAGGAAACAAGGCTTATAAAAAATATAATAATAACAAGACAGAGCTTGCAAAAAATGAATGGTTAAAAATAGGCGGGAAAGATTATAGAGCTAATTCAAATGGAAACCTTATGTTTGGTGTTCATAAAATTGGCAACTACTATTATAACCTTACTGAAAATGGTTTAGCTAAAGATTATAAAACATTTTTTGCTCACAACGGATATGATGGAGCTGGTAGGCTGTATAGTTTCGATAAATCTGGAAAGGGTGAACTTATTTCGAATAGTTATATACCTAAAAAAGATTTAGATGTGACAATTGGCTGGATGCTACAAGGAATGAACTTTAATTATGAATATGATATGAGTTATCCTAATAGAGACAAGATTGGATATGCAGACTGTTCGTCAGCTGTTTATAGAGCTATGAAACATGGCGGCTTCATTTCGAAAAATACTCCTAACGGAAATACAGAAACTTTGTTTGAGTTAGGAAGACGCGGGCAAGTTTTAAGACAAATTTCAGAAAATCAAATAAGGTATGGTGATATATTTGTTGCGGGTGTACCAGGAAGATCACTAGGTGCTGGCGGACATACAGGATTTATCTTAGATAAGAATACAATAATTCACTGTAACTGGGCTGACAGAGGTATATCTATAACTCCTAGAAAAGGAAGAATGGGAGATAATAAGTATCCTGTTAGATACTATAGATTAGTAGGTGGAAAATCTACAAAGTATAATATATAAACTTAAACTCAACCATAATTTTGTTTGGTTGAGTTGTTTTTTTAAAAAAATAAAGGCGTATAATTAGTATGGATTAAAATATAAAATCGCTTAAAACGCAAAATAGAGCTTCGAAAATCAGCTGATTTATAAGTTGAGTAATAATAATAATTAGAAAATACAAAACAGTAAGAAAAAATAAAGTAGAATTTATAATCAAAATATAAAGATCATATATAAATAAGTTAAAAATATTTGAAAAGGGGATAGATTTATAGATGAAATTTATTGCACAAAATAATAATTTTGCGCAATAAATTGAAAAATGCTTAATTTTATGTTATAATTACTATTATAATAGAATAAAATCAAGAACGGAGTTTTAAAATGAAAATAAATTCACCCCTTATACTTACGGATTATTTAAACTATTTAAAATCAATAAGAGGTTTATCAAATAAAACTATAAGTGAATATAATTATGATCTTATCAACTTTATTTCATTTGTGATTTTAAGAAAAAGCTATTTTGGAAATAAAGAAAAATTTGAAAAAGATTTATCAAATAATAAAGTTGATTCTAATAAGATATTTACAGCGGAATTTATAAGTTCTATAACAGTTCAAGATATGTATTCTTATATTAGCTTTCTTGACAACATACTCGATGACAATGCTTCAACAAGATCGAGAAAGATTTCTGCTCTCAGGTCATTCTATAAATATTTAAGTCAAGAAATCGAAATTATTGACAATAATATAACAGAAAAACTCAGAAACCCAAAGATTCAAAAAAGGCAGCCCGTTTACCTCACTTTAAACGAAACAGAGAAGTTGCTTGAAGTTGTAGGCAAAGAAAAAAATGAATTTCTCAAAAATAGAGATTTGGCAATTGTTTTTACTTTTCTAACAACTGGTATGCGTCTATCAGAACTTGTTAGTATTAATTTAAGTGATATAAAAGATGATCATTTTAATATAGTTGGGAAAGGAAATAAAGAAAGAACAATATATTTAACAAATAATTGTATAGATTTAATAGAAAATTATATAATGATACGTAACAATTATTTGAAAAATATTAAGACTGATGCCTTGTTCATATCAACACGAAAAAAAAGAATATCCAATAGAGCTGTCCAATCTACAATAGATAAATATCTTAAAAAAGCTGGTTTTGATACTAATATTTATTCTACACATAAATTAAGGCATACTGCTGCAACCTTAATGTATAAATATGGTAATGTTGATATACGAGCTTTAAAAGACATTCTAGGACATGAAAGTGTATCAACTACACAAATATATACCCACCTTGATGATGAAGACTTAAAAAAAGCTGTTAATAAAAATCCCTTGTCGAATCTTGAGATATAAAATTCTAATACTCTTTATATATTTTACATAAAGAAGTTTTAGAGTATTAGTAAATAGAATAAATTTCTCAATTTAATCTACTTTTAATAGCTAACAATCCTATCCTAATATATAATTTTATCTAGTTTAGCATATTTTAAATTATTAATACTCTGAAATATCTTTATAAACTTATTTCTTTTTTATTTAATAAATTATTTTTAAGAAATTTATCTAGTACATTCATCAAGGCTAATTTACCATGATATTTATTAAGCCCACCTTGTAAGTAAACTATATATGGTTCTCTTAAAGGCCCATCACAAGATAGCTCTGATGTGGCTCCTTCTATAAATCCTCCTGACGACATTATTACAGGATCTTCGTATCCAGGCATATCATCTGGTATTGGAGTTAAATTAGCATCAACGCTGCATGATTCTTGAATTGCTTTTGCAAATAACTTTAGTTTATCACTATCATTGAGTATTATAGACTGAACAATATCGCTTCTCGGGTCATTTACCTTTGGTATAACTTCATAAGAAAGGTTTGTGAAAGATTTGGCAAATAATAAATTTACTTTTATTGACTCTATTGTTGTATGAGGAGAAAAGTATAAACCTTGTAATACACTTCTAGTAGTTCCAAAACTCAATCCTTCATCTTTTCCTATCCCAGGTGCTGTAAGAGTATTTGAGCAATATTCAATCAAGTTTTTTTTGCCTGATATGTATCCTCCAGTTAAAGCTATACCACCCCCTATATTCTTAATAAGAGAACCTGCAATTATATCAGCTCCTACTTCTATTGGTTCCTTAATTTCTGTAAATTCTCCATAACAGTTATCTATAAATATAATTACATTATTATTTACTTCACGTATTATACTTATAGCTTTCTTAATTTCACCTATTGTGAAAGCTCTTCTATTCGTATATCCTGTAGATCTTTGAATCATGACTATTTTTGTATCATAATCTAGCTTATCTTTTATCTTCTCATATTGAATACTTGTTCCATTTTTTAAATCTATTTTGTCATATTTAATTCCTTTAGATAAGAGATTTCCCTTTTTATTTCCCTTTATTCCAATAACTTGTTGTAAAGTATCATAAGGGTCACCAGTAATAGACAATAATTTATCATTATAGTTTAAAAGTGCATATAAAACTATAGATATAGCATGAGTGCCTGAAACTATATTTGGTCTTACCAATGAATCTTCTGCTTTAAATATTGTAGAAAAGATATCCTCACATTTCTCTCTTCCTATGTCTGCATATCCATAACCTGTAGCAGAATTAAAATCCATAGTAGATAAGTTATTTTCTTTAAAAGAATTTAAGACTTTAATTTGATTGAATTCACTAATTTTATTCAAATCATCAAACTTCCCATTGAGAGATTTATCTATATTATCTACATATTTTACTATAAAATTATCTATATTATAAAAATCACTATAAATCATATTTCTCCTTAATATATTCATATATTTTTCCAATGTTTAAATTTTCCTTATAAATCAAATCAGAAAAATCATAATTTAAATATTTTTTCATCCAAGTTATTTGCCTTTTCGCGTAATGTCTAGTATTCTTTTGTATTTCATCTATTAGCCTATTTTTATCTATTTCTTTACTTAAATAAGGAAAGAATTCCTTATATCCGATAGCTTGTAGTGATTTTGAATTCCTATTAAGGTTATAATATTTTAAAATCCTCATAAATTCATCTTCTAGACCTTCATCAAACATTTTTAAAACTCTAGCATTTATTTTTTTATAAAGAACATTTCTATCTTTATAGTTTAAAAAAATCAATAGAGGATCTATATCTTCATTTAGTTTTCTAGATCCTTTCCTAATTTGACTAGGTTTTTTTCCAGATAATTTATATGTTTCTAGAGCCCTTATTATTCTATTTTTCTCATTTGGATGATATTTTATAGATTCATTAGGATCTATTTCTTTTAATTTTTCATAAATATAATTATTTCCTTTTTCTTCAGCTAATTTGTTATAATATTTCCTTATACTTTCATCTTTTTTTGCAATTCCATAGTTCATATTAAATAATATTGAGTCAATATAAAATCCTGTTCCTCCAACAACTATGGGTATCTTATTTTCTTTATTAATTTTTCTTATTAACTTTCTTGCACTTTCTTTGAATTCATTTACGGAATATTCTTCATTAGGTTCTCTAATATCCAAAAAATAATGGTTAATACTATCCATATCATGTTTATTAATTTTATTAGTACCAATATTCATTTTCTTATATATTTGTTGACTATCTGCCGATATTATTTCGCCATTAAATTTTTTTGCAATCTTTATAGCTAAATCACTTTTCCCACTCGCTGTAGGTCCAGTAATTATGATTACCTTATCTTTCAAAATATTTCTCCATTTCACTTTCAGATATACTGATTAATATAGTCTTACCATCAAATGTTTTATAAGGATTATCAAGCTTATTTAAACCATTAATGAGTTCATTAGCCTCATCTTCATTAATCCTATCACCTTTCTTAAAACTTATATTATTTATTATTTTTGATATTTTATCATAAAATAAATCTTCATCATTAAAGTTTAAATCTAAAAGTTCATAGAAAAAGTTGATTTTTTCAGGTATATCAAAAATCAGAGGTAAAGATCTTATAATAAGCTTATCTGATGAAAATTCCTCAATATCAAAACCTAATTTTTTAAATAAATCTTTATTTTCTATATATTTACTATAATCATTTATATTTATTTTCATAATAATAGGATCTAATAACTGTTGAGAAACTATTTCTTGATTTTTAAAATCTTTTATATATTTTTCAAATTTTAGCCTTTGCTCAGCACGCCTATGATTTAATAATAAGAGTTTATCATTATATTCAAATAAAGAATATTTTCCAAATAATGAAGATTTATAGATTATTTTACTTATATCAAAAATATTTTGTTTTACTAATTTGCTTTCTTCGTGACTATTAATACTTTCTTGGATATAATTATCTTCCATATTAGTAATATTATTTTCTGATTCTACATCCTTTTTATTAAAGAAATTATAAAAATCTTGACTGTTATAATTATCTTCTTTAACTATACTAGAATCATTGATTTTATTATAAGCATTTAAGATGTCACTATAATCTTCATAGAAATTTAGTTCTTTAGATTTTTCATTTTTAATTTTTATTTCTTTACTTGATACATTTTCTATGACTTTTTTTCCTATATTTTCTTTTATTAGAGAAAGAAGCTCATCTTCGTATGAAAGTTTTATTTCTCTTTTATTAGGATGAATATTGACATCTACATTATTAGAGTTTGTATTTATAAAGATAAAAAATGCTGGATATCTTGAATTTGGTATAAGTCCACTGTAGGTATCTTCAATAGAATTGCTTATTTTTTTGTATTCAACCAATCTATTATTAATAAAGATATATTGTAATGATCTATTTCCCCTATAGTAATTAATGCTTGAAGTGTATCCACTTATCTCATATAAGTTATTTTTTATTTCTAAATGAATTAACTCATCTTTTAGATTTTCATCAATTAAATTATAGATTTTACTTATTAAATTTTGATTTTCTAATGTATGAAAGATAAATCTATCATCTTTTATAAATTTAAAAGAAATACCGTCATAACCCAAAGCAAAAGCATGGATAAGCCTACTTATCCTATTTGACTCTCTTATATCACTTGCTAAAAATTTTCTCCTTACAGGAATATTCTTAAATAAATTATATACTTCTATACTGGTGCCTATATTGGTTGCTATAGATGATTTATGAATAAGCTTATTATTTTTATAGACTACTTTTTTACCAACCTTGCTATTTTTTGTACATGATATTAAAGTAAGATCAGCACAAGCTAAAATAGAAGAAAGAGCCTCACCCCTAAATCCTAAAGTAAATATATTATATAAATCATCAAATGTATTTATTTTTGACGTAGCATGCCTTTTAAATGCAAGTTCTAATTCATATTCTTCAATACCTGTGCCATCATCGGTGACTCTGATATAAGATTTACCACCATTCTTAATTTCAACAACTATATTCTTTGCCTTGGCATCAATTGAGTTTTCAACCAATTCTTTTACAATTGATAGTGGAGATTCAATTACTTCTCCTGCTGCAATTTTTTCGATTGTATTTTTATCAAGTTGAACTATTGCCATTATAGCTCCCTAACCTTTATAATTAATTTATTTAAAATATTTATAGCCTCTAGTGGGGTTAAATCATTTATATTAATATTTTTGCAAAAAGATTTGATATCATTAATTTTCTTATTGTTTATATTACTTAAAGTTTCTTTTATATTTTCTTTTGAACTTTTACTTATGTTAGAAATAGACTTATTATCATCAATTTTTGCCATAAATATTTTAGCATTTTCTATTACTTCTTCTGGTAGACCCGACATTTTAGCCACTTCAATACCATAAGACCTATCTGACTTGCCTCTTGAAATCTTTCTTAAAAAAACTAGGGAATTATTCTCTTCAAGGATATCAATTTTAAGATTAACTACATTTCTAAGCTCGTTTTCTAGAATTGTCAATTCATGAAAATGAGTCGCAAATACTGTCTTTATTCTTTTTTTCTTACTTAAGTACTCTACAAGACTCATTGCAATTGATAAACCATCATCAGAACTTGTTCCCCTTCCTACTTCATCTAAAATAATAAATGAGCTCTCAGTTGCATTTTTTAATATATTACTTACCTCATTCATTTCTAACATAAAGGTAGATTCACCTTTAGAGATATTGTCACTTGCCCCAATTCTTGTAAATACTTTATCACATATAGATATCTCAGCTTTGTCACATGGTACAAAGGAACCTATTTGAGCAAGTATAATAATTATAGCCATCTGCCTCATATAGGTAGATTTACCTGCCATATTAGGTCCTGTTATAATTTGGATTAAGTTATCTTCTTCTCCTATATCTGTATCATTTGCAATAAATTCATTTTCTTTAAGATTTTTTTCTATGACTGGATGGCGACCATTTATAATCTTAATGATATTATCATTTCTCATTATAGGCTTAGTGTAATTATTTTCCCTTGCAAGCTTACTCAAAGAGTTTAATGCGTCTATAATTGCTATTAACTTAGACAAGTATTGGAGTTTTTTCGTATTTTCTAAAATAAAATCTCTAAGTTCATTAAAAATTTCATATTCAAGCTCATTTATCATATCGCTTGAGCCTAATATCAAATTAGATAATTCTTCTAATCTTTCAGTTGTATATCTTTCTTGATTTTTTAGGGTTTGTTTTCTTATATAGCTTTTTGGAACCATATTTATAAAAGACTTAGTTACTTCAATAGAATAACCACTATTTTTATTGTAGTTAATTTTTAATTTTTTAATACCCGTTTTTTCTCTTTCACTTACCTCATATTCAAGGAGATCTTTTTCAGCAGATTCTGATTCAAGCTTTAACTTATCTAGCTTATCATTAAAATTATCCTTTATGATGCCTCCGTCAGTTATAGATATAGGAGGATTATTAACTACAGCTTTTTCTAAAATTTCATAAATATTTCCAATATCTGGTATTATATT
This sequence comes from Anaerococcus porci, assembly GCF_034090325.1. Classification (NCBI taxonomy): domain Bacteria; kingdom Bacillati; phylum Bacillota; class Tissierellia; order Tissierellales; family Peptoniphilaceae; genus Anaerococcus; species Anaerococcus porci. The sequence continues at coordinate 37,738 of NZ_JAXDSU010000003.1, read as the reverse complement.
AGCTAAGTCCTTATATGCCTTATTATTTAGATTAGATAAATATATTTTAAATTCCGGTATATTCCTTAATGACGATTTTAATGAAATCATATCTCTAGCATTTGCTCTTTGATAGGAAATTTTTCCCACAATTCTTTCTAAATCATATATATCATCTAAAAAATAAGTGATTTTTTCTGAAACATCTCTATTTGAGAAAAGATATTCAACCATATCAAGCCTTTTTTCAATCTTTTCTTTTTCAATTAATGGTCTTTCAAGCCATTCATTTAAAAGTCTTGAACCCATTACTGTATCCGCCTTGTCAATAAGCTTTATTATAGAGTTTTCCTTGCCTTTTTTATCTATATTATTGTGAAGTTCTAAGTTACGTCTAGTATTTGCATCAAGCTCCATATATGAATCAATTTCAAGAAGCTCTATTTCATTTAAGTGAGCTAGATTTTCATTATGAAATTTGTAAATATAGCTTAAAAGATTTGAACAAGCTACAAGTGCGATTCTTAAGTTATTAATTTTACTATAATTAATATCACCAAGATGTTCTCTTACATTTTGGATAAAATCTTCAAAGTTATTATTATCATCTATTTTATTTATTAGAATACTAGGATTTAAATCCAAATATTCTCTGAATTTTTTGTTTTTAAAATTTGAATTTATAAGTATTTCTGAAGGAGAAATTTTTTCGACTTCATCTATAAGCTTGTTTCCAGTAATATCAATTTTATTTCTTATTTCAAAGCATACTAATTTTCCTGTTGATATATCAGAAAAGCATGCTCCAATACCAAATTTATTTTCATATAACGAAAGAAGATAGTTATTTTCTTTTTTATTAAGAGAGTCTAGATCAACTATAGTACCGGGACTAATAACTCTTGTTATAGCCCTTTTTACTAACCCTTTTGCTTTTTTGGGATCTTCAACTTGATCACATAAGGCCACTTTATGTCCTTTTTTTACTAATTTATTTACATAAGTATCAATTACATGATGGGGTACTCCACACATTGGTGCTCTTTTATCATGACCACATTCTTTTCCTGTTAGTGCTAATTGAAGTACTTTACTAATAGTAATGGCATCATCAAAAAAAGCTTCGTAGAAATCACCAACCCTATATAATAGGACTGAATCATTAAAGTTTTTTTTGACATCTACATAGTGTTTGAGCATAGGAGTTAGTTTTTCGTATTTAAACTCATTATTCATATTATCACATCCTTAATCAATTATATCATATTGATCTATCTTCTAAAATAAATAACCCATGACTAGTCATGAGTTATTTTATATTAATTATTTTTACATTTTTAATCCATTTATTGGCATCTTTTTGCTGTTTATCTACTACATAGAATACACCTAATTTTTTATCAAAATCTATATTAGCTTTATTAATAGTTTTATAAACAAGATAAACTCTATCAACTTCAAGTGCACTTTCTAGAGCTATACTAGTTTTGTTTCCCTTACCATCTATAAATTCAATAATATTATTTAAATTAGGATCTATATCTACTTTGTTTATTAGTCTATCAAGTGACAGCCCTTCAATATCTATAACTACATCACTATGTTGATTTATTTTTGAATTTTGACCACCCATTTTTCTTATATCTCTAAGGCTAAGTGAAGTGATTTCATTATCTTTATTTTTTATTACTATCATTTCATTGTCATATTTGGATAAGTTTTTATTAGAAATATTATCTATAATCTTTGCTAGAAGAAAAACTGCAAATATTATGGCAATTATAATTAAGATAATGTTATACTTATTTTTATTAAAATTTTTTTTGATTGAATTTTTCTTCTTTCTCATTATTTCCCTGTTGAGCCTATTCCTCTTTCTCCCCTACTTGTTTCACTTAATTGGTCAACCTTATTTATTCTAACTCTTTCATAAGGTTGAATTATTAATTGAGCAAGCCTTTCTCCCTTTTTTATAACTTGAGTTTCTTTGCCAAAGTTATAGAAAAATAACTTAATCTCTCCTCTATAATCACTATCTATTATACCAGTAGAATTTGCAAGCATTAAGTTTCTTTTTACACCAGTTGAAGATCTTGGATATATCGCTGCAAAATATCCCTCAGGTATTTCTATCTTTAGACCTGTATCTATACATTTTGTTTCACCGCTTTTAATGATTACATCCTCATCATTAAATCCATATATATCCATACCAGCTGAGGATGCTGTTTTATATTCTGGTAATTTATTTTCAGTTTTAATATTCAAATCTTTCATTTAATCAACCCCTATAATCATTATCTATAATTAATTTTACCATAAATCCCAATTTTTAAAAAATAAGAAAAATCAAGAATTTTCAAGTTATAAAGCATTTAGAAACTGCTTTTATCAAATTATAAATTAGTAGTATAATTAGTATTGAAAGGAGTTAATATGACAGATATTTGTAATAGGTTTTTAAAATATATAGCTATTGATACTAAGAGCAATCCGGAAAAAGCTTCAGAGATTAAACCTACAAGTGAGGGTCAACTTGAATTAGCAAAAGTTTTAAAAGATGAATTAAGAGATTTGGGACTTGAATCTACTATAAATGAGGAGGGGTTTCTTTTTTCGACTTTAAAAGCTAATATTGATAAAGACTTACCAAAAGTTGGATTCATTGCCCATATGGACACTTCACCAGAAATGGATGGGAAAATTGTAGATCCGCAAATTATCAAATATAAAGGTGGAGATATTAAACTAAATGATAATATTTACCTAAAGACTAGTGAATTTCCTGTATTAGATAATTTAGTAGGTAAAACCTTAATAACAACTAGAGGTAAATCGCTCCTAGGTGCTGATGATAAAGCTGGTATAGCTGCAATTATGAACGCATTAGAATTTTTAGTAAATAATCCAGAGATTAAGCATGGAGATATAAAAATTGCCTTTACACCCGATGAAGAGATTGGAACAGGTTGTGATAGCTTTGATGTATGTAGTTTTGGAGCTGATTTTGCTTATACTATAGACGGAGGTAGATTGGGTGAATTGGAATATGAATCGTTTAATGCTGCCGATGCAAAAATTTATATTAAAGGTAAGTCAGTTCATCCTGGTACTGCAAAAAACACTATGATAAATTCTATTAGCCTTGCGAAAGAATTAGATGATATGTTAGGTCAAGTACAAAGACCTGAGCATACAGAAGGATATGAAGGATTTTATCATATGGTCTCTATAAAAGGTAGTGTAGAAGATACTCAATTAAACTATATAATAAGAGATTTTAATAAAGACGAATTTCAAATTAAGAAAGCTTTTTTATCAGATTGTATAGAATTTTTAAACAAAAAATATGACAATAATATAAAACTTGATTTAAGTGATACTTATTATAATATGGGAGATATTTTAAAAGACAAACAAGAAATAATAGATTATGCAAGAAAAGCTATGGAAAATCTTGGAATGGAAGTTATTTGTCAACCTATAAGGGGTGGTACTGATGGCTCAAAATTATCTTTTATGGGTCTACCATGTCCTAATATTTTTACTGGAGGATATAATTTTCATGGTATATATGAATTTATTCCAATAGAAGATATGGAGATGGCAAGTAAAGTTATTATAGAAATTATAAAAGAAATTAGTAAAAATAATAAAGTGATATAAATCTCACCTTAATGGGTATAAATATAATATTGAAGATTCTAATTAATATTTATAAAGGAGATTTTTATGACAGATAAAAAAGTAACAAATGCCAATCAATATAAAGGTGATGAAGAACTTGATAAAAAAGTTAGAGAAGAAAATAAAGAACAAGGTGGAGAATCATTAGATAAAAAACATAATGCAGACCAAGAAAATCTTAGAACTATATCAGATGAAGCTGATGAAAACTCTAACGTTGGAGTAGAAGCTAGAAGAACAAGATCAGATTTTTCTGAAAATCCATCTAAAGACAAAGAATAAGCATTAAATAAGCAACAATTCTTTAAAAATGCCTTGTTGCAAAGACGCTAAAATTAAAGGTAATGAAAACAGAATAGATATTGAAGTGTACCCATAAAACTGGACGTAATATTTAATTAATTAGTTGTAGTGGATGCGGATCTGTAAATAGTTTTGTGTATCAACCTAAATCCTGAAATGATATGTACCCTCTTTACCGGACAAACCAGTAAGGATGGTACATATCATATTCTATTCTGTTTTCACTACTTTTTTTATTTTATTTCTCGTCTAACAATATCACCTTTTTGGAGTTCATGGTCTATTTTAATATATACTATTTGTTTTGCCTTATTTGCAGTATCAATATCATTTCCGTTAGAATCTTTCATATTATTTATTTTAAATTCTATATATTCAGAATTATTTCCGAATATTTCAACCTTGTCGCCTAATATAAATTTATTTCTTTCCTCAAGTTTTGCTATTTTTTGATTTTTATCATAATCTAGAACTACGGCAATAAAATCATAATTTCTAATATATGATGAATTTTCATAAATTTGTGCATCTTTGCCAGGTCTTCCATAGAAAAATCCCTTAGTAAAATGTCTATGACTAGCTTTTTTTATTTCATCAAAATATTTTTGTGCAATTTTTTCATTAAATGTACCCTTATAATATGCATTAATTGCTTGCCTATAGCTCCTTATTACAGTTGCTACATAAAATACCGTCTTCATTCTTCCTTCTATTTTAAAAGAATCTATTCCTGCTTCAATTAACTTATCAATTTCATCTATTAAACATAGGTCTTTAGAATTCATAATAAAAGTTCCGTGTTCATCTTCTTCTATAGGATAGTATTCACCTGGTCTTTTTTCTTCTTGAATACTATATTTCCACCTGCAAGCGTGAGCGCAATCTCCCCTATTAGAATCTCTCCCTGTCATATAATTGCTCAATAAGCAACGTCCAGAGTATGAAATACACATAGCACCATGAATAAAACATTCTATTTCTAAATCTTTAGGCACATTTTTTCTAATTTCAATAATCTCATCTAAAGACAGTTCACGTGCAAGTATTACTCTTTTTGCTCCTAAATTATACCAAAAATTAATAGTATGAGAATTCGTAACAGAAGCTTGAGTAGAAATATGTAAATCTATATTTGAGTTTTCTTTAGCTATCATGAAAATACCAGGATCTGATATTATTAATGCATCAACTCCAATTTTATCTAAAAACTTTATATAGTCAACAATACCATCTAAATCATTATCATGTGGTACAATATTCATAGTAATATGACATCTTACATTATGATTATGTGCATAGTCAACAGCTGCTTTTAATTCTTCAGAATCAAAGTTCTTTGAATTTTTTCTTAATCCAAAACTATTTCCAGCCATATAAACCGCATTTGCTCCAAATTTTATTGCTGCTTTTAATTTTTCAAAATCTCCTGCAGGTGCTAATAATTCAACTTCTTTATTCATTAAGCCTCCTTGTGCTTATACTTATTCCATCTCCTATAGGAATTATACTTGTATCAAATTCTTCTAAATTAGTTATATATGATAAAAATTTTCTTAATTTTTTTACTATGGTAATACTTCTTCTTATTATAAGATCATCATTGGATACTTCGCCTCTAAATAAAATATTATCACATACAATAATGCCATCTTTATTTAACAATTTAGAAGCCTTATCAAAATAATATTTGTATTTTGCTTTGTTTGCATCTATGAAAACAAAATCAAAGCCTTGATTTATTTCATTCAAGGCTTTTTTTGCATCCATGTTTATAATATTAATTTGTTTGTTGTATTTAGAAAAGTTTTTTTTAGCTATTTTTGCCATTTCTTCTGATTTTTCAATAGTAGTTATTCTTGCTCTACTATATTTAGAAAAAATTAAAGAAGAGTAGCCTATAGCTGTACCTATTTCAAGAATAGATTTAGGTTTTTTTATATATATTAAGCTTTTAATAAACTCTTTAGTTTCTAACTTCATAATAGGTATATTATTTTCCAAGGCATATTTTCTTTCAAAAATATAATCATCATCTAAATATATATCTTTTAAATATTCGCTTATATAATCATAATTAATATTCATTTTCACTTACTTCTGTTAGTACTGGCAAAATCATAGGATCTCTTCCAGTTTGGTTATATATATATGACTTTAGAGCTTCTCTTATTTGATATTTTATCTGACTAATAGCGTGTATATCCTTATTTTGACACTTATTCATAGTTCTTAAAACTACATCTTTTGAATTTTCAATTAAATCTTGATTTTCTTTAACATAAATAAAGCCTCTTGACACAATTTCAGGATTTGATAAAACTTTTTGAGTATGTTTCTCTATAGTTAAGGATACTACAAGTAGACCATCTTCAGATAAGTGCTTTCTGTCTTTTAATACAATATTACCTACATCCCCTATTCCAGATCCATCCACTAATACATTCCCCGCTTGAACTTTACCATTGATTCGTGCAGATTTTTTAGTAAATTCAAAAATATCTCCATTTTCACCTACTAGTATATTAGAGCTATTCATACCCATATCCATAGCAATTTCTTTATGTTTTTTTAGTTGTCTTGGCTCTCCATGGGCAGGAATAAAGTACTTTGGCGTAGTTAGTTGATGCATTAATTTTATTTCTTCTTGACAAGCATGGCCAGAAGCATGAACTTTAGCTAAAGAATCATATATAATATCACATCCTATTTTAGTCAAGTTATTAATGGTATTATTAATTGACATCTCATTACCTGGGATAGCAGAAGATGATAATATAACTGTATCAGACTCATTTAAATGTATTTGTCTATGCTCATTATTTGCCATTCTTGTCAAAGCAGATAAAGGTTCACCTTGTGTACCTGTAGATAAAATTACGATTTGATCATCTGAATATTGTTTTATATTTTTTATATCAATTAGAGTATTACTCCTAACCTTTAAATATCCTAAATTACCAGCTATTTTTACATTATTTAACATTGAACGTCCAGATAAAACCACTTTTTTATTATACTTTTCAGCAGCATATATTACTTGTTGAACTCTATGAAGATTTGAAGCAAAAGTTGCTACTATAATTCTACCCTTAGTTTGACCAAAAATATTTATAAAGGTTTGTCCAACCTCACTTTCACTCATAGAACTTCCTTCTATTTCTACATTAGTCGAATCAGAAAATAGGCATAAAATACCTTTTTTGCCAAGTTCTGCTAATTTTTGAATATCAGTTGGTTCTCCGTCTATTGGTGTGAAATCCATTTTAAAGTCACCTGTAAATAAAACTGTTCCTATTAGAGTTCTAACAGCTATAGCACATGAGTCCGGTATAGAATGACTTACTCTAATAAATTCACAACTAAGATTTCCTAATTTAACTGTATTATTAACATTAACCATCTTAATCTTATTTGGGTTAAGACCATGTTCTTTAAATTTATTTTCTAATAGACCTTTAGTTAACTTGGAGCAGTATACATTTGTATCTATATTTTTTAATAGGTAAGTTATTCCACCAATATGGTCTTCATGTCCATGAGTGATAAATATACCCTTAAGTTTTTCTTTGTTTTCTTCAATATAAGTAAAATCTGGAATAACTATATCTACTCCTAACATATCTTCATCTGGAAATGTTAATCCACAATCAATAAGAATCATTTCATTTTTATATTCTACTACAGTACAGTTTTTCCCAATTTCACCCAATCCCCCAAGGGGGATAACTTTCAATTTATTTTGCGTTCTCATTTTTACTCCTTATTTCATTTTGACAATCGGAGCAAATCCCATAAATTCTTAAGGAATAATAGTCTAAATCAAAATCATATTTATCTCTAAGTATTTCTGCTAGTTCATCATTTTCTAATATTTTTTCTTCAACTATTTTCCCGCAATTAGTGCAAATTAGATGATCATGATGCTCATCATTTTGCCCAATAAGCTCATAAGTATTAACAGAATCTGTAAATTCTTGTTTGTTTACTATACCTAATTCTTCGAAAATATTTAAAGTTCTATAAACTGTGGCTATTCCAACTTGTTTATTTTCTTGATGAACTATTGAAAAAAGTTCCTCAGGTGTCAAATGTTTTGAATTAGCATTATTTAGAGCATTGAAAATTATTTGTCTTTGCTTAGTGAATTTATGGCCATTTTTTTCAAAAATCTTTTTCAATTGTTCGTTATTCATACTAATCTTCTTTCATATCTTCATATATATTAATAATCTCGTCTAATTCCTTATCATTTTCAATAAACTTAAAACTTACGGAATCTTTTTCTTCAATAACTTCAAAAATAACAATAAAATCCTCATCTAAAGGTTCTAATGCCGCATAAGTTTTTTCATCCACTCCGAATGTGTCGATTATATTAAATTCGACTTCTTTATTATCTTTGTCTTTTAAAACAATTTTATCCATTAGATCTCCTATCTAAATAGGTTTGTAAAATAAAGGTTGCTGCAATCTGATCTATGTATTTTTTTCTATTTTCTCGTCTTACAGACATATCCATTAATACTTTGTTAGATTGCAAGCTTGTCATTCTTTCATCTTGATATTTAATTTCAATATCAGTCGTGCTTTTTAATAAGCTTACAAAAGAAATCACCTTCATAGCCTGTGGGCCTAAGGTGTCATTCATATTTTTAGGAAGTCCAATTACTATTAAATCAACTTCTTTTTCTTCTATTATTTCTAATAGTTTTTCTATATCCAAGCTAGCTTTTTGTCTTTTTATTGTAATATAAGCTTGTGCAGTAATAAATAAAGGATCGCTAAGTGCGACCCCTATAGTTTTATCGCCCAAGTCTAGTCCCATTATCCTACTCATTTATATAATAATTAATAATTTCTTCCAATATTGTATCTCTATCAACTTGCCTTATAAGCTTTCTAGCATTATTATGGCCTGTTATATAAGTAGGATCTCCACTCATTAGATAACCTATTATTTGATTTGTTGGTTTATAACCCTTATCTTCTAAAGCCTTATAAACTTCAGTAAGAATTTCCCTTATATTTACTTCTTTTTCTTCTTGTGGTTTAAAACGCATAGTTTCATTGAAATTATTATCTGACATTTTTACTCCTTATATTAATTGATAAACTGCATTTAAAGCCTCATCTAGCTTTGAAATATCTTTACCACCAGCTTGAGCAAAGTTTCTTTTGCCGCCCCCATTTCCACCTGTTATTTTACTTATAATTCTAACAATTTGTCCTGCATTGTATCTATCCACTAAAGAGTCAGAAATTGAAGCAGTGAAAATAATTTTCCCATTATTTACAGTTGCAAAAACAATAATCAAATCTTTATAATTATTTTTCATCCTATCTTCAAAGTTTCTTAAAGTTTCCATATCTATGTTGTCAAACTTATGAACTAAAAGATTTATTCCATTAATATTTTCTACGCGATTAGCTATATCATTAAATACATCTTCATCATTAAGTCTTTTTAATTTTTGGACTTTTTCCTTTAGCGATTTTACTTCATTTTCCAACGAATCAATTCTATCTAAAATATTTTTAGGATTAGTTTTTAATTTATTAGCTATTTTTTCAATCTTATCAATATTAGAATTAGTCAATTCATATACTTTTTTCCCAGTATAGGCTTCAATCCTTCTAATACCTGCTGCTGCAGAAGATTCTTGAATTATTTTAAATATTAAAACTTCTGATGAATTATTTACATGACATCCACCACATAGCTCTTTCGAATAATCACCAATGGAGACAACTCTTACCATGTCCTTATATTTATCTTCAAATAATCCAATAGCTCCTATTTTTTCTGACTCTTCATATGGCATTATCTGTTTTTTTACAGGTAGTTGTTCTCTTATTTTTTTATTAACTTCATCTTCTATTTTTCTTATCTCTTCCTTTGTAAGAGCTTTAGAATAAGTAAAATCAAATCTTAGCTTATCTGCATCTACTAATGAGCCTGCTTGATTGACATCTTCCTTTAATACATTTCTTAAAGCTTGATCTAGCAAGTGAGTAGCTGAGTGATTTCTTGTTATGTCTAGTCTTCTATCCTTATCAACTATAAATTTAGCTGAAGTTTTAGATAAATTCCCTTCTATAACTTCTATATAGTGAACAATTACATCTTTTTTCTTTTGTACATCATATACTCTAGCTTTTGTATCTTCTGTTACTATAAAACCTGAATCTGCAACTTGTCCACCACCTTCGGCATAAAAAGAAGTCTTATCACTTATTACTATACCCTTTTTACCCTCTTTTATAAAGTTTAAATCCTTGTTTTGATCAAATAAACCTATAATATTAGCTTCTACACTGAGCTTATCATATCCAACGAAATCTGTTTTATCGAAACTATCGATGTTTATTGATTCAAGCGACCAACCAGAATCTGACTTTCTGGCACTTCTTGCAAGTTCTTTTTGTTTTTCCATAAGCTTATTAAATTCGTTGATATCTACACTTAAATTATTTTCTTCTAAAATTTCTCTAGTTAAATCAAGTGGAAATCCATAAGTATCATATAATTTGAAAGCATCAGCACCATTTAATACGCTTTCGTTATGATCTTTTAAATTTTTTATATATGAGTTTAATATATCAAGGCCACTATCAATTGTTTTTTGGAAGTTCTCTTCTTCCTTACTTACTATTGAAAGAATTCTATCCTTGTTTTCTATTAATTCATTATATTCAATTTTATAAGTATCTATTATCTTTTCAATTACAGATTTCAAAAACTCATTCTTTATACCTAGTAATTTACCATGTCTATAGGCTCTTCTTATAAGTCTTCTTAAAACATAACCTCTCTTTTCATTAGAAGGTAATATTCCATCACTGACCATAAAGGTAATGGCTTTTGCATGATCGGCAATAACTCTAATAGAAATATCATCTTTTTCATCTTCCTTATATTTTTTATTTGAAAGATTCTCTATTTCTTTAATAATACTTTGATTTACATCAACCTCAAATATATTATCTTTACCTTGAAGGACCATGGCTATTCTTTCAAGTCCCATACCTGTATCTATATTAGGATGAGATAGGGGAATATACTCTTTGTTTGCATTTTTATTAAATTGGGTGAAAACCAAATTCCAAACTTCCATAAATCTATCAGAATCATCATTTCCAGGCTTATTATCATTTTCATCAATCGCCTTATCTATTCCTCTATCAACAAAAATTTCTGAATCAGGTCCACAAGGTCCTACTTCAAGCTCCCAAAAGTTATCTTCTTTTCCAAATTTTAATATTCTTTCGCTATCTAAACCTATTTCATCATGCCATATATCATAGGCTTCATCATCATCTTCAAATACTGACACCCAAAGGAGATTTTTATCTATTTCAAGATTCACAGTTAAGAATTCATATGCCCAATGTATAGCCTCTCTTTTAAAATAATCACCGAAGGAAAAATTTCCAAGCATTTCAAAAAAAGTTCCATGCCTTTCAGTCATTCCTACCCTATCTATATCTCCTGTTCTTATACATCTTTGAGATGAAGTGGCTCTATTATTTTTCATTTTTTTCTCACCAGTAAAATATTTTTTCAACGGTGCCATACCAGCATTTATTAATAATAAGGATTCATCATCTTCTGGGATAAGTGGAAAAGATTTTAAAACTGTATGATTTTTTTTCTTTCCAAAAAAATCTAAGTATTCTCTTCTAACTTCATTCATTCCTAATTTCTTCATCTATTGTATCTCCTAATTAATCAAATTTTTCATTCACCATATCTTGTATGGTTATTGAGTTAACAGCATTATTAATTGCTTTATCTATTTTTGTAAATACGTAATAGGCTTCACATTCTTCATTATCGCAATTTGTCCTATTAGCAACACACTGACTTGAAGTCATCTCACCTTCTAAAACTCTTAATACATCTCCAACAGTTATTTCACTAGAGTTTCTTGATAATTTGTATCCACCTCTAGCTCCTCTTGCTGAAACTACTATATTATTATTTTTTAAAATTCTTATTAATTGTTCTAAATAATTATCAGGTAATTTTAAGGCATTTGAAATATCAGAAACTGAAATATAACCTTTATCCTCGTTCTCTGCCAAGTAATGAACAGCTCTTAACCCATATCTTCCTCTTGTTGATAATTTCATAAACAACCTCAATCTACAACTATCATATCTTTCATTGCTTCAAAATATTTATCACCAATACCAGAAACATTTTTAATATCTTCTATTTTATTAAACTTATTACCTTCTCTATATTCAATTATTGCTAAGGCTCTTTTCTCACCTATATTAGGTAATGTCATTAATGTAGCTTTATCGGCAGTGTTTATATTTACCTTATGCTTATTTTTATTTGCATCAGTTACAAGAACATCAGCCTGATTTATTTGTTCTTGATCACTTTTTTTGTCATTTATATTTGGAATAATGATTCTCATTTGATCTTCTAGCCTTAAGGCTAAGTTAATCCTATTGATATCAGCATCATCAGATAAACCACCTGCATTTTTGACTAAGTTGTCTAACCTATCATTTTTATTTACCGTATATACACCAGGGTTTTTTATCTCACCACTAATATGTACTTTTATTGAAGAGTCATCATTACTTTTGCTATTCGTAGTAAAAGTATCTTTATTATCATTGCTTTTATAATTAGTTAAAGAAGAAATAGAATCCTTATTTCTATTTATGACAAGTTCTTCATTATCTTTTCTATTAACAAAATTATAAGATAAGGTTAATACTATTAAAATAGCTAAGGCAATAATTATCTTATCTTTTTTATCATTATCCATTTTTAACCTCTACATTAATTAAGACTCCCACAGATCTTCAATATTATAAAAGCTTCTTTGAGATGAAGTGAATATATGGACTACTACATCTCCACAATCAATTAATATCCAGTTTCCATCTCTAAGTCCCTCTACTGAAAGTATATCATAGTTTTCCTTTTTTAAATTCTCTTCAATATATTCTAAAAGTGCTTTATTTTGATTTATTGAATTACCAGTAGCTATAATAAAATAATCAGCTATTGATGATTTGTTCTCTAAATCAATTACTTTTATATTACTTGCTTGCTTATTTTCTAACGTTTTAATTATTATATCTAATTTACCCATTTTTCTCCTTTAATAAGTAATTCCTAGCCAAAATTGTTAATGGAAAAATAATTAATCCCCTATCAATTAAAGATTTAATATTACCATCTAGGGTTTTTAATACAGCTTTATCTAAATCTTTGAAGGCTAAATTTCTTATTTCTTCTACTCCTTGATAATTTCTTTTTTCCTCACATGCATCAGCTAAAAAAATGATTTTTTCAAGCTCCGTCATATTAACTCTTCCCGTTGTATGATATTTTATTGCATTTAGAATTTCTTCATCATTAATATTATACTCTTTCTCAGCAATAATTTTTCCTAAAAACGCATGAATAACAGCCTTGTTTTCTAAGATTTCTTTATCAAAATTACAATAATTTTTGTATTTATCTAGGTAATACTTTTCATTATACTTGGCACAGTCATGTAAAATAGCGGCAGTTTCTATTTTATAATTATCTAGTCTTTTGTTTAATTTTAAAGCAAAGTCTCTAACCCTAAGGCAATGATTAAATCTTTTTATACCAATATTATCTATAAGCTTATCTTTATATTCATCTAAATTAAACATATAAATCCTTCTTTTTTATAATAAGTTCCACATCATCTGTTACTAGGTATTTTATACTTTTTTTATTCATTACAAGTTTTCTAATAAGACTTGATGAAATATCAACGACCAAGTTGTCTATTATAAAAATATTATCTCTAAATTTACTATAATGATTGAGTTTATTTTTAATTTTTTTACCATCATCAGAATATCTCTTGAATACTATAATATTATTTTCTAAAATTCTTTTATAGTTTTTCCATGTTTCAATTTCTAAAAAAGAATCTTCACCCATAATAAAAAATATTTCATCTTCATTATAGGCATTAACAAAGTATTCTATGGTTTGAAATGTATAATGAATATTATTATCTTTATAATCATAATCATTAATTTCTATTCTAGGATTATCTTTTATAGCCTCTTTAACCATTTTTACCCTAATTTCAGTAGAACTTTTATGATTTTTAAGTTTATGAGGAGGATTAGAATTAGGTAGAATAAAAATTTTATCCAGTCCCATTAGATTTATACAATTTTCCATAACAATCAAATGGCCTACATGTATAGGATCAAATGTCCCCCCAAATAATCCGATTTTCATTATAAGCTAATTTTATTATTATTTTTACTTTTTCTATAAATAGTAAAAATATTACCTAAATGAGAAACAAATTCACAATTTAGCTTTTCAATAGCTTCATCAATTATTTCATTATTATCATCTAAGTTATTATTTAAAATTTTAATCTTTATTAGTTCTCTTTTTTCCAAAGCTTCATCTATAGCATCAATAACTTCTACGCTTAGTGAATTTTTGCCTATATTAATAATAGGCTTTAAATCATGTGCTAAGCTTTTTAGCTGTGACCTTTGTTTTCCTGTTAGCATAAATTCTCCTTACTCATAATAATCAAATACTATATCACCTATAGCAACAGAGTCTCCTTCTTCTATACCCATTTCCAAAAATTTATCGAAAACACCCATATCTCTAAGTTTTTTTTCAAAATACATTCTACTATCATAATCATCTAAATTAACTCTTTCTAAAAGCTTATCTATCCTATATCCAGTACAAACGTAAATTCCTTCTTCCTTATAGAATTCGAGATTTCCATTTTCCATATTTTTATTATAGTAGTTTTGTAAATAACTTTCATTTATTTCTTCATCTAGAGTATATTTTTCTTCATCAATTTTAGAAAGAACTTTAGTTACTTCATCAATTAGTTCTTTAATTCCTTGAGTGGTTGCTGCTGATATTTTAAATATTTTATACTTATCTTTAAATTCATTTTCAAATTTTTTATAATTTTCATTATAATCAAGATCTGACTTATTTAGAGCCACTATTTGATATTTGTCAGAAAGTTTCTCATCATAAAGTTTCAATTCTTTATTTATTAATTTAAAATCTTCAATTGGATTTCTTCCTTCTAAACCAGATATATCCACTAAATGAATTAGTATTTTACACCTTTGAATGTGTTTTAAAAAGTCATGTCCAAGCCCTTGTCCTTCATTAGCACCTTCTATTAATCCAGGTATATCCGCAACTATAAAGGATCTTTCTTTATCCACTTTTACTACACCTAAATTTGGGTCAAGTGTTGTAAAATGATAATTAGCAATTTTAGGTTTAGCTTTTGTAATTACTGAAATAAGAGTAGATTTCCCAACATTTGGTAGACCTACTAACCCAACATCGGCTAAAATTTTAAGTTCTAAACTTACTTCTATACTTTGTCCTTTTCTTCCTTTTTGGGCAAATCTTGGTGCCTGTCTGGTTGAAGTTTTGTAATGAACATTACCTTTTCCACCTCGACCACCCTTTGCTATTAGAAATTGCTCACCATTTTTCTTTAAATCTCTAATTATTGTATTACTTGATACTTCTCTAATTATTGTTCCAACTGGTACATATAAAACAAGGTCTTCACCTTTTTTTCCGAACCTCTTTTTACCCATACCATTTTCGCCATTTTCTGCCCTATATTTACTTTTATATCTATATTCTTCAAGAGTTGATAGTGAATTGGTTGCCTTTATGTAAATATTAGCCCCATCTCCTCCATCTCCCCCAGCAGGTCCTCCTGTAGGTTCATATTTTTCTCTTCTAAAAGCTACAGCTCCATCCCCACCATTTCCTGCATGAAGTTCTATTTTAGCATAATCTATCATAGCTATTTTTCCTCTTTATAAAAAAAGCTTGCCATATGGCAAGCTAGTTCTCTATTAAGCAATGTCTTGCTTTGGGTATACAGAAACTTGTTTTCTATTTTTACCTTTTCTTTCAAATTTTACAACACCTTCAATAGATGCAAAAAGAGTATCATCTCCACCAATTTTGACATTTTTACCTGGATGGATTTTTGTTCCTCTTTGTCTAACAATTATTGTTCCTGCATTTACAGTTTGACCATCTGCCCTTTTAACACCTAATCTTTTAGCATTGGAATCTCTACCATTTTTTGAAGAAGAAACCCCTTTTTTACTAGAAAATCTTTGCAAATTAATGTTTAAAAACATCCTAAACCTCCTCATAGTTTAATTTAATATATTCGCTATAATTTGTAAGCAGTGTTTTTATACCTATCTCAAAAGTTTGTAAAATAACATTACTTTGACTACTAGCTTTTTTTACAACTACACACATTATATCATTATCATCATGAAATTCTAGATTATAATTATAAAAATCAAGACTATTAATGCATGTATAAGCTAGCGTTGATACTGCTGCACAAACTATATCAAATCCATGCTCATCGAAATTTGCATGACCTTGGATTTTAAATCCAATTTTTTTTTTATTTTTTAATAATAAAGTAACATCAATCATTAGCAAGAAATTTTGTTAATTTCCACTAAAGTATATGGTTGTCTATGACCTTTTTTAGTCTTAGATGCTTTTTTAGGTCTGTATTTAAATACAACAATTTTTTTGTCTTTTGCTTGGTCTTTTACAGTAGCTTCAACCTTAGCATTTTCTAGTATTGGAGTACCAACTTTTAGGTCCCCCTCATTTTCAACTAAAAGAACTTCTTCAAAGTTGACATTTTCTCCTATTTCAGCATTAAGTTTTTCAATTCTAACTAAATCGCCTTCTGATACTTTATATTGCTTTCCACCTGTCTTAATTATAGCGTACATAGTACACCTCCTGTTTACATTCTCGCCAGTCAAGGTGATCAGAACCCATACTGAGCGGTTTACTTATATATATTACCAATATTTGTATTTTTTGTCAAATTAAATGTCAAATATTTCCATATTCTCAATAGCTTCAGACTCTAATTTCTCTATAGATAATTTTTTTTCACTATCTTTTATATAATTTAATTTAGGTTTTGTTATTGGGTTCGATGGCGCAAATATTGAACAGCAATCGTCATAAGGCTCTATGGATTTCTCATAAGATCCCATATGTATAGCTCTATTAATTATTTCTATCTTATCTAAGGCAACAAGAGGCTTAAATATCTGATAATTTGTAGCATCTCCAATTACGCTCATTGATTCTAATGTTTGACTTGCTACCTGCCCTAAGCTTTCTCCCGTAATTATGGCATCATAATTATTTTTTTGACATATTTTTTCCGATATTCTCATCATAAATCTTCTAGATAAAATAGTAGTTTGATTTCTGTTGCAATTTTTATTTATTGCTTTATATATTTCAGCCATGTTTATTGAAAATACTTTCATTTCACCAGTATACTGAGATAGGATTTTTGCAAGGTCTAGTGCCTTATTTAAAGCTCTTTTTGATGTAAATGGATATGAATGGAAATGAATACAATTGATTTTCATTCCTCTTTTAGCCATCATATACCCTGCAACAGGAGAATCTATGCCTCCTGATAAAAGTAGAAGACCATTACCACTAGAGCCTACAGGAAGACCACCATTTCCCTCTATTCTATCTGCATAAATATAAGCATATTTTTTTATATCAATGAAAACTTTAAAATCAGGATTATGAACATTGACACTAAGGTTATTTTTACTAGCATATTTCTTTAATATATAAGCACCAATTATTCTAGATAGTTCTGGAGATTGTATATCAAAAGACTTATCAACTCTGTTAGTTTCTACTTTAAATGTTTTATCTTTTAAATCCATATTATCTAAAATTTCTGATGTGGCTTCTTCTATCTTGTTTATATCCTTATCACATTTTTTTATTTTTGATATATAAATTATTCCAAATACTTTTTTTATTTCTATAATTAAGCTATCAAATTTCTCCTTATCAGCACTTATGTAAAGTTTTGAACTTTCAAGATACATATCATCATAACCTATATCTTTAATATTTCTTTTTATATTATTGATAGCAGATTTAAAAAATTTATTTCGATTCTTACCCTTTAAAAATAATTCACCAAAACTTACTGATAATAAATCATTCATTAAAATACCATCCTTATTTCTTCTACATGTTTCTTTAAACTTCTTACTACTTTATCTAAATCTTCAAAACTTATATCACTTGAAAATGAAAATCTTATAGAACCATCTTTATATTTATCATCTAATCCTATTGCATCAAGTATTCTATTATCCTTACCCTTGGAACATGCAGAGCCACTTGATATATAAATTTTATCTTCTTCTAGCATATGAAGTAAAATTTCAGATTTGATTTTTTCAAAACTAATATTTAATATATATGGGCTTGAATTCTCTATGCTGGAATTAACATGGATATTTTCAATATTATCCATAACTTTATTTCTTAGGTATAAATTAAGTTTTTTTACATAATCTATATCCTCTTTTTCTTTTGACAAACTAAGTGCTTTATAAAATGCATATATAGCAGGTGCATTAAGTGTGCCTGATGAAACAAGTTCTTGTCTTCCACCAAATAAATAAGTTTTAATTTTACCTAATTTTTTCTTATTTATATATAGCCCACCTATTCCTTTAGGGCCATGTATTTTATGAGACGAGAAGCTTAGGGCATCAACACCTAAATTTTTCACATTACAATCAATTTTACCTAAAGCTTGAGTAGCATCTAAGTGAATGAATACATTCTTATTTTTATTTCTTATCACTTCATTTATTTTTTTAACATTTTGAATTGTGCCTATCTCGTTTTGAACATATATAAGAGAAATAAGATTGGTTTTATCATCAACTAAATTTTCCAAATTTTTTATATCAATAAAACCAAAATTATCATTATCTACTAATTTAACTTCCTTAAATTGGGTATTATTAAATGTATCAATTACAGATGCATGTTCAAGTTTTGATGTTATTGCAGTATTTTCAGAAGATTTAAAGGAATTTATAATAATATTGTTAGACTCTGTAGCTCCTTTAGTAAAAAATATTTCATTCTCGTCTGAACCAATATAGTCTGCAATAAATTTTCTACTTTCCTTAACTTTTTCTTCAACTTCCATTCCAAAACTATGTAAAGCAGATGGATTAGCAAAATAATTTCTTTCAAATTCTTTTTCAATATCTATTACTTCATCATACATTCTTGTTGTTGCTGCATTATCTAAATAAATCATATTATCACTCCTTTTAACTAGTTTATTATATAATTACAAGCATATAAAATCAAATATTGGTATAATGATTTTATGCTTAATGTTAGATATAGATATAAAAAGAAGAATATAGATAAAGATGAATTGATTTTAGATATAGAAACTACTGGACTTAATGCCCAATTCGAAAATTTGGTTGTCTTAGGTCTTATATATTTTGATAATAAAAGAAATGATTTTTATATAGATCAATATTTTGCAAAAACAGATAAGGAAGAGATTAAATTATTAAAAATTTATCTTAAAAAAGTAAAAAATAAAAAAGTGATAACTTATAATGGTGATATATTTGATATTCCCTTTCTAAATATAAGGCTTGAATACCATAATTTAAATCCTATATGGCCTAATTGCTTAGATCTATATAAACTAATTAAATCAAAACGTAAATTTCTTTCCTTGGATTCAATGAAGCTTATGGATATGGAAAAAAGAATTGGAATTTTTAGAAATGATCCATCTAGGTATAAGGTTATAAGTAAATTAAATAATGATCTAAAATCAAGGAATAAACCTTGGCCTATTTTAATCCATAATAAGAATGATCTGATCGCTACAGAATCTCTAGCTAATATTGGTGAGATAATAAATAAAAAACTTTCAATTAATATAAATGATTATATTATATATATAGATAATGCTAATATTGACAATAATGTGGCTAAAATCATTTTGAGATCTAATAAAACTTTTCTCAATTCCTATTTTTCATCAAGTAATTATATTTTAAAAACCAATTATAAAAAAATAGAATTAGATTTATTGGTTTTATATGGAAATATTTCAAAAAATGCACAAGGCTTTGTAACTATAAATAATTTTAATATAGAAAATAAAAATAGCTATAAAATAGATAAAAATCTTATTACTATAATGGAAGATGGTGTATATAACATAGCTAATATCTTAAATATAGTTAAATCGCTAATTATAGAGAACCTAGAATTATAATTCTAGGTTCTCTATTTGCCAATCAATTGGTTTTAAATTGTTTTCTTCTAAAAATTTATTTGTTCTTGAAAATGGTTTTGAACCAAAAAATCCTCTGTGTGCTGAAAAAGGTGATGGGTGAGGACTTTTTATTATTAAATGCATTGGATTTGTTAAATATACTTCTTTTGATTGAGCAAATTTACCCCATAAGATAAAAACCAATGGTTCATTTTTTTCATTTAATTTTTTTATTATATTATCAGTTAGTATAGACCATCCCAAATCCTTATGTGAATTAGCAAAACCAGCCCTAACAGTTAATACTGAATTTAATAATAAAACTCCTTGATCAGCCCACTTCTCTAAGTTTCCATGATTTGGTATATAAAGAGAAAGATCATCTGCTAACTCTTTATATATATTTAAAAGAGATGGTGGTATAGCTATACCTTTCCTAACAGAAAAAGAAAAACCATGAGCTTGACCTTTTCCATGATATGGGTCTTGACCTATTATAACAACTTTGCTATCCTCATATGATACCTTTTTTAAGGCATTAAATATATCATACATATTGGGATAAATGGTATAATTTTTGTATTCTTTTATAAGATTTTTTCTCAAATTTAAATAGTAATCCTTAGTCCATTCATCTTTCAATATTTCATCCCAATCATTTCCTAATACTACTGACATTTTTTTCACCATCCATTTCTCCAAAAATAATAAATACAATTAAAAGAAATGATCCCATTGTAACTAAAATATCAGCGATGTTAAATATTGGAAAATTAATAAATGAAAATTCAATAAAATCTACTACATATGAGTGTATCAATCTATCATAAAAATTTCCTATAGCTCCTGATATTATAAGTGATAAGGCAATATTTAATAATTTTGGATTTGTTTTTACATTTTTAATAAAATAATAAAGTAGATAAGTAACTACAACTAAGGTAAGAATTATAAAAAACATCCTCTTGTTTTGTAAAATACCAAAGGCAGCACCCTTATTTTCTAAATATATTAAATTTATAAGCTTAGTATAGACAGGATTTTCTATAAAAATATTTTTAGCATATACTTTAGTAATTCTGTCTAATAAAATTCCTAGTATTATAATTATTGTGTAAATCATTTGTACTTCCTATACTTTATTCGATAATTTCCCTTTTTACTTAATCCTTTAATTTCATCAAAGATAAATCTTCCATAAGACCTAATAGATATAAGACTACCCTCTTGAACTTCCTTTGATGGATTATCTATAGTTTGATAATCAATTTTAACTAACCTTCTGCTAATTATATTCTTAGCTTTAGCTCTTGAAAGATTAATTAGTTCGGAGATTATATTATCAAGTCTAAGCGAAGAAACAAATCCCATAAATTCATTATATTCAATATCTAAGTTTTGCATAGTATTATCTTCTTTAAATTTAAGATTTATACTTTCATCTTTTATTTTACTAAGATTAAATTTAACAAAATTTTTCTCTTTATTTAAAATTACAAATTCACAAATACCATATTCTATGAATATATCTCCTATATCATTTCTTTCAAGACCTAAATTCATAAGTGATCCTAAAACATCTGGATGTCTTATATCTTTGTGAGTAAATTCTAAGACACTGAAATAGTCCTTACTATTAAGATTTGAAGAGTAAGGATTTGCTATAAATATCTTTCTTTCACTTTTTATATTAGGAGAAAGAAATACTATATCAATACTATTTAATCGTGCTATATCTTTAATAATCTTAATTTCAAATGGATTCAAAAAAAAGCTAGAAACTTCTTTGTGTGTATAGAAAGATTTTTCTAAAACTGATATAGCTTTTTTTAAATTAGATTTAATATACTTATCTTCAACAAAATCTATATTATATTTTAATTTCATAATAAAAATTAAAGACCGACTTTAGCCGATCTATAATTGATTATAATTTCCTGTAGAAATTTGATCTTCAACATAATTATCTATATCAATCCCCTTAGGACATATTACAAATATACCTTTTGATACTTTTTCTACTTTACCATCTAGTGCATATACAGCCCCAGATACAAAGTCTAATATTTGTCTTTTTTTATCAACTTCTAGCATTTCTAAGTTAAGTACTACTACTTTTTTATCTAGTATATCATCAACTATTTTAGGACCATCTTCATCATAAGAAATTGGTTCTTGAATTGAAATTCTAAACCTAGAAGATGAACTTTGACTAAAGTTTTTATTAGAATCGTTCATACTAAGTATGTTATCTCCTCCCCTAGTTTTTCTTTGTTGATTATTTGAAGAGTAATTATTTGAATAAGAAGAATATACACTACTAGTATCACTTAGATTAGTACTTGTCTTATAGTCATATGTAGAACTAGGTGTATAAGTATTATCTATATTTTCTTCTTTTTTTTCTTCTTCTCTCATTTCATTATCATCTTCATAGTCATCGTATTCTTCATTAATACCTATAAAATCCTTAAATTTTTCAAACATTATTGTACATCCTTTTACCAAAAATTTTTGACCCTATTCTTACGATATTTGAACCTTCTTCAAGGGCTATCTTATAATCGTTAGTCATTCCCATTGAAAGATATATCATATCAATATTATTATAACTTAAATTGGATAATTTATCGAATATTTTTTTAAGCTGTCTAAAACAGCTTCTAATTAGCTCTTTATTTTCTGTATCTGGAGCAATTGTCATTAAACCTTTTATATGAATAAAATCTAAATTTTTAGCCTCATTTATAAAGTTTTCAATTTCTTCTATATAAATACCAAACTTTGTCGCTTCTCTTGAAACATTTACTTGTATAAGGCAATCTTGGACTATGCCAAGATTTTTTGCTCTAGAATTAACCTTATCTAAAATTTTTAGTGAATCTATTGAGTGAATTAATTTAACCTTACCTACGATTTTATTTACTTTATTTGATTGTAGGTGACCGATTAAATGCCAATTTATATCCTTATTTAAAAGCTCTATTTTTCCAATAAGCTCTTGGACTTTATTTTCACCAAAATCTCTTAGACCACAGTCATAAGCTTCTTTGATTTTCTCTATGCCATGAGTTTTACTAACTGCTAAAAGCATAGCATCGTAATTTTTCAAATCATTTTCTATTGATTTTATATTATCCTTAATTGTCATAATACCACCTAATATTCACTTTTTTTATCCCTATTCATCAGATTTTTTACTGATATGCTAGGATCTTGACCTTCGTACAAAACTCTATAAATCTCAGTAGTTATTGGTAGATCCAAACCTTCCTTGTTTGATAGTTCATAAAGTGCCCTGGTAGTAGGTATTCCTTCTACAACCGTCTTTACTTCATTCATCGCTTCATCTAAGCTATAGCCTTTTCCGACTAAAATTCCACACCTATTATTTCTTGAATGATTACTTGTAGCAGTTACAATTAAATCACCAATACCACATAATCCATTAATAGTCTTACTAGAAGCTCCATGACTTATAGCGAATTTATTCATCTCAAAAATTCCTCTAGTCATTATAGCAGCCTTTGTATTATCGCCAAATTTTAATCCTGTTGCCATACCTATTCCAAAGGCTAAAACATTCTTAATAGCTCCACCAATTTCTACTCCTATCACATCATCCGAAGTATATACTCTTAAATAATCACAGGTAAATAAATCTTGTACATTTAAAGCGATTTTTTGATTTTTTGATGCACAAACCAAAGCTGTTGGCATTTTATCAATAACCTCTTCTGCATGAGATGGTCCACTTAATACCGCATACTGACACTTGCTATTTAATTCTTCAATAATTTCAGAAATTCTCTTATATGTTTTAATCTCTATCCCTTTAGAAAGATTTATTAATATTTTATTGCTTAGCTTTTCTTTAACCCCTTCTAAAACCTCTCTGATTGCTTGAGTTGGAATAGCATTAATTAAAATTTTATTTCTAAAAAGATCTTCAATATTATCAGTTGCCCTAATATTTTTGTTTAATAGTTTATTAGGAAAATATTTTTTATTAATATGCTTATTGTTTATATTGTTAACATCTTTTTCATTTCTAGCATACATTAAAACTTTGTTATTTTCAGCTAAAACACAAGCTATGGCACTAGCCCATGATCCTGCTCCTATTATTGAAATTTCCATATTTTTCCTCAAAACATTTTCTTTTCTTCATTATTTTTAATTCTTATTATATTACTCCTATGTTCTACTATTACAAATACTGCGACTATAAATATAACTATAGTAAAAGCGTGCATAGAATAGAAATAATAAGCTATAAAAGGTGCCAAAAATGCAGCTGTAAGAGATGCTTTTGATACTGTTCTTGTTATAAGAAAAACTACTACAAAAGCAAATAAAAGTATAAAAAATACTCTTAAATCATAAGCAAACAAAGCTCCTGCAGATGTTGCAACACCTTTTCCACCCTTAAATTTTAAAAATATTGAAAAAATATGACCAATTATAACAAATACTAGAGCAAGTAAAGCAAAACTATTCCCATAAAAGAACAAAGGAATGTACACAGCAACCAATCCCTTTGCTATATCTAAAAATAAGGTAAAGCATCCAGCCAAAGGACCAAAATTTCTAAATACATTTGTTGTTCCAGGATTTCCACTACCTAAGCTTCTTATATCTTTTTTAAAAAATATTTTTCCAATTATATATGAAAAAGGAATAGAGCCTATAAGATATGAAATTATAGCTATCAATATATATATCATTTTTCTTTCCTTTCTCTTACATCAAATATAAATGAAACTCCTTTTAGGCTATAATTTTGTCTAATTTGATTTTCCATATACCTAAGGTAAGAAAAATGCATAAGTTGCCTATCGTTAACATAAAGTAAGAATTTTGGTGGTGCCGTTTGAACTTGAGAGATGTAAAATATTTTCAACCTTTTTCCCTTATCTTGTGGTGTAGGATTCATCATAATTGCATCTTGTAATATTGTATTAAGTATTCCTGTTTTTATTCTTGTATGATAGTTATTGTCAACAATTTCAATCAAATTTAAAAGATCAGTGATCCTTTGTCCCTTTAATACCGATATAAATATTATAGGTGCATATAAAGCAAAAGATAATTTATTTCTTATATCCATTTCCATATTTTTCATGGTGTTAGTATCTTTTTTAACTATATCCCATTTATTTACAGCTATAATAATTGCCTTATTCCTATTGTGAGCATATCCCGCTATTTTAGCATCTTGTTCTGTAACACCTACTGTAGCATCTATCAAAAATAAACAAATTTCAGAACTATCAACAGCATCAAATGTTCTTTGGTTAGCATAATACTCTATATTATCGATTACCTTATTTTTCCTTCTAAGACCTGCGGTATCTATAAGGACATAATTTTTATTATTATATTGCCAATATGAATCAATAGCATCCCTAGTAGTTCCTGCAATATTTGTTACAATCATCCTGTCTTCATTAAGCAAATAGTTTACTAAAGATGATTTACCAGCATTAGGTTTACCTATAATAGCAATTCTTGTTGCGTCAAGATCTGTATCAAACTTTGAAAAATCTATAAAAGAAATTATCTTATCTAAAAGATCCCCTAAGTTTTTAGAACCTTCTGCAGAAATAGCTATAAGATCATCAAATCCAAATTTATAAAAATCATATAAGTGATCTGGAATTTTACCGCGATCTATTTTATTCGCAACAATTATTACCTTTTTATTATATTTTCTAATTTCATTTGCTATATCTGAATCATGAGGATTAATTCCTTCTCTTCCATCAACAACAAAAAGAATCAAATCTGATTCGAACAGAGCTTTTTCAACTTGTGATTTAACTTCTTGATTCATAATATCTTTATTTGATATATCAAGCCCACCTGTATCTGCAAGTATAAATTCATGACCAGTCCATTCTACTTTATCGTAGACCCTATCTCTTGTTACTCCGTTTACATCTTCAGTAATGGCCTTCCTTTTTCCAACTAATTTATTAAAAAGGGTAGATTTACCAACATTTGTTCTACCCACTAAGGTTACTATTGGTGCATTCATATTATCTCCATTTTATATCTAATTATATTTTTCTAATTTTAATTAAATTCTTATTCTTGTATCTTTTATCATAAACTCTTAAAATAATTAATGAAATTAGTAAGAATCCAACTATAAATAACAATGTTAGTAGATTTTCATCAAATCCTTTATTAGAAAATACAGTATTGGCTAAAATAGCTCCTATAGTCATCATTGAAACTGGAAACAAGTAAGTTAAATAACTTACTTTGTTTACAGTTTTTACATCACTATCAAGAAATACAAAATCTCCAGGATTTAGGTCATCATTAGTAAAAGTTGTGTAGTATGAAGGTTTAACTTCACAACCTCCACATGTCGAGCATGATCCACATCCTGAATCTCTTTGAATCATAACTTTAACATTACCATTATTATTTTCAACAACTATTCCTTTTTTACTAATAATTTCCATATAACCTCTTTCATTTTTTTATTTCTATATTTAATTCATTTAAGCTTTTATCATCTACAATACTTGGAGCATGTGTTAAAGGACATGTAGCAGACTGAGTTTTTGGAAATGCTATTATATCTTTAATATTATCTGTTTTTGCAAATAACATAACCATTCTATCAAGCCCATAAGCAAGTCCTGCATGTGGAGGTGTGCCATATTGTAGAGCTTCTATAAAAAATCCAAATTTTTCTTTAATGTCTTCATCTGACAACTTTAAAGCCTTAAATACTTTTTCTTGTAATTCTTGATTATTGATTCTAACAGAACCTCCACCCATTTCATCTCCATTAATTACTATATCATAAGCTTGGGTTCTTACTCTTTCAGGTTCTGTTAATAATAAATCTATATCTTCTTCATTAGGCATTGTAAAAGGATGATGTTGAGAAACATACCTATCTTCCTCTTCACTATATTCAAACATAGGAAAGTTTACTACCCAACAAAATGCATACTCTTTTTCGTATAAATTATTATCCTTTGCAACTTTTCTTCTTAAAGCACCGAGACCTTCAAGTACGTTTTTGTCTTTATCTGCAGCTATTAAAATTAAATCTCCATCTTTTATATCTAATTTCTCCTTCAGCTTTTTAACTATATCATTCGTTAAAAATTTCTTTATAGATGAATTAATATTATCGTCACTATTAAATTTAATATAACTTAATCCTTTTAGACCATAGTCTTTTACAAAGTCTGTTAGTTTATCTAGTTGTTTTCTAGAATAAGAATCAGATAAAGATGTAAAATTGATAGCTCTAACTGAATATCCTTCTTTTATATTATCTTTAAATACATTAAAATCGCTATCTTTAAATACTTCTGAAATATCATTAATTTTATAACCATATCTTAAATCAGGTTTATCTGAGCCATAAGAGTTCATCGCTTCACTATAATCCATTCTAGGAATAGGTAGCTGTAAGTTATAATCAGTAAATTGATCAAATAGTTTTTTGAGCAAGCCTTCATTTACACTTATTACATCATCTTGTGATGCAAAACTCATCTCTAAATCTAATTGTGTAAACTCTGGTTGCCTATTTGCTCTTAAATCTTCATCTCTAAAACATTTAACTATTTGGAAATATTTATCTAAAGAACCAATCATGAGCAATTGTTTCATTAATTGTGGAGATTGAGGCAGTGCATAAAATTTACCTTGATTAACTCTTGATGGTACTAAATAATCTCTTGCACCTTCTGGAGTAGGTTTAGTTAAAAATGGAGTTTCTACTTCTGTAAATCCCATATCATACATATATTCCCTCATACTTCTTACAATATCAGATCTTAGCTTAAGATTTCTTTGTACTGAAGGCTTTCTCATATCAAGATATCTATATTTTAATTTAAGATTCTCTGAAACATCATCATCATCTTTAATATAAATTGGAGGTGTTTTAGCCTTATCTAATATGTTTATTTTTTCTGCTACAATTTCTATATTTCCTGTTGGAATATCTGGATTTTTAGATTCTCTTTCACGAACTTTACCCTTAACTTCAAGGACATATTCTTGTGAAACATCTTTTAGAATTTGGTAATTATACTTATCTTCATCTCTAGTAACTATTTGTGTAATACCTGTCTTATCTCTAAGATCTATAAATACTAAAGAGCCAAGATTTCTTTTTTTGGCTACCCAACCCATTAAAACAACTTTTTCTCCAACATTTTCTATTCTTAATTGACCACACATATGGCTTCTTTTAAATTCCATATTACCTCCTAATTTAAAAATGGATTATTTCTTTTTTCATATCCGATTTTACTTTCTTCACCATGACCAGGATATATAATAACATCGTCATCATATATAAATAATTTATTAATAATAGATGAAATAAGATTATTGTAAGATCCACCTGGAAAATCACTTCTTCCTATTGATTGTTTAAAAAGAGTGTCTCCAGTGAAAATATTATTACCTAATTTATAAGACATGGAATCCAAGCTATGACCGGGTGTTTTTATTGCTCTAATATTATACTTTGAAAAAATCTCTCCGTCTTTAAGAAATCTATTTATTTCTATATCTAGGTCTCTAAATCCTCTTGACAGATTATAATCAGGGTCTTTAGCTATATCTTTACTATCCTCACTGGCATATACATCAACATTATACTTATTTTTGAAATATTTAAGACCTAATAAATGATCAAAATGAGTATGGGTTAATAAAATAAAGTCTATTTTTATATTATTAACTTCTATAAATTTTTCGATTTTACCTTTAGGGTATACTGGATCTATTAAAAAACCATTCTTCGACTCATCATATACAATATAGCAATTAGCCATCATTGGACC
This sequence comes from Anaerococcus porci, assembly GCF_034090325.1. NCBI lineage: Bacteria > Bacillati > Bacillota > Tissierellia > Tissierellales > Peptoniphilaceae > Anaerococcus > Anaerococcus porci. The sequence goes on along the minus strand of NZ_JAXDSU010000003.1, from coordinate 8,751 downwards.
ATCTTCAATTTTTTTGATATACATAAAATACCTTTCGCTAATATATTTTTTCACTATCTAATTGTATAGTTACGGGACCATCATTTATCAATGATACTTCCATATGTGATTGAAATCTACCAGTTTCAACCTTAAATCCGTCTATTTTTAATTCTTCTATTAGTATTTCATAATATTCTTTTGCCTTATCAGCACTAGACGAATTTATGAAAGAAGGTCTATTACCCTTACGAACATCTCCATATAATGTAAATTGACTAACTATTAAAATATCACCACCTACATCTTTAACAGATAGATTCATCTTACCTTCTTCATCTTCAAAAATCCTAAGTTTTTCTATTTTCTTTTTTATATAGTCTATGTCTTCTTTATTATCTCTATCAGTAACCGCAACAAAAACTAAAAAACCCTTGCTGATTTTTCCTACAAGTTCACCCGCTACTTCAACTTTTGCTTTTTTTACTTTCTGTACTATCGCTCTCATTAACTTTTCAACCTATAAATACTTTCTATTGTTTTAATTGTTTTAAGTTTCATAATCAATTCATTTAGTTTATCAGTGTTTGGAACTAAAACTGTTAGGTCAATTATTCCTTCATGTTTTTCATTACTTCTTACATTCATAGCTTCTATACTAACATTTTCAGTAGATATTAATTTTGTAATTTCAAAAATTATTCCAGTACCATCAATAGTAGTTATTTGGATCTTAACAGGAAATTCATCATCCTTTTTATTTTGCCAGTATACATCAATCAATCTCTCTGGAGTCTTAATATTTGTAATATTAGGACAAGTTCTTACATGCACACTTATGCCATTTCCTTTTGTTATAAAGCCAACTATCTTATCTCCTGGAACCGGATTGCAACATTTAGCAAACTTCACCTCAACTTCTTCATCTAAATCACTAACCCTAACTTCATTTGAAAAAGATTTTTTTGAAGAAGTCCTCTTAATATCTATTTTTGACTCGGTTTTAGGTATTTCATCTTTATGCTTTTTAATAAGTTTTTGTATTACTTGTTCAGTATTTGTCCTACCAAAGCCAATTGATGCATACATTTCGTCAGGAGTTGGAAAGCCTAAATCATTCGCAACTTCTTCAAGCCAAAAATCTTTGATATCTCTTTTGTAAATTTCGTTATTTTTTCTAAGCTCTCTAAATAAATTATCTTTACCTATTTCAATATTTTCTTCTTTACGATGTCTTTTAAAAAACTGTTTTATCTTACTTTTTGCTTGATTAGATTGGACTATGTTTAACCAGTCTCTAGAAGGTCCTTGAGAATTCTTACTAGTTAAAATCTCAACAACATCTCCAGTATTTAGTTTATGCGAAAAAGGAACAATTTTTCCATTAACTTTGGCTCCCACACACATATTTCCAACTTCTGTATGGATTCTATAAGCAAAATCAATAGCACAAGAGTTGACTGGTAATGAATAAATTTCTCCTTTTGGAGAGTAAATGTAGATTTCTTTCGAAAAAAAATCTCCCTTTAATGTATCTAAAAACTCCTTACTATCAACATCTTTACCACCTTCTTTTTGCCATTCCATAATTTGCCTTATGAATGTAAGCTTTTTATCAAATTCAGTTGATTTAGACTTATTTTCCTTATATTTCCAATGTGCAGCTATACCATACTCACATTCATAATGCATTTGTCTAGTTCTTATTTGAACTTCAAAAGGTTTCGAATCCTCACCAAAAACAGTTGTATGCAAAGACCTATAACCATTTGGCTTAGGTTGTCCTATATAATCTTTAATCCTATTTGGTATTGGACGCCAAATAGAGTGAACTTTTCCTAAAACTTCATAACATTCAGCAACAGTATCTACTAAGACTCTTACGGCAGTTAAATCATATATTTCATTAAATTCTATTTTATTACGAGTCATCTTTTTATATATAGAATAAAGTCCCTTGGGTCTTCCTGAAATTTCAAAATTTATATTTGATCCATCTAAAGATTTATCTAATGTCTGAATTATTTCATTAATATATTGTTCTCTCTCTCTTCTTTTAGTATGGACCATTTGAGCAAGCTCATAATATTCTTCTGGATTTTGATATCTAAAACATAAATCCTCAAGCTCCCATTTCATTGTATATATACCAAGCCTATGGGCCAGTGGAACATAAATTTCTAAAGTTTCCCTTGCAGTTTGTTTTTGCTTTTTCTCAGTCTTATATTCTAGTGTTCTCATATTATGTAGTCTATCAGCAAGTTTTATAAGGATAACCCTTATATCATTACTCATAGCTAGAACCATCTTTCTGATATTTTCTGCTTGTGTTTCTTCCTTAGTTTTATAGCTTAGATTTTTGAGCTTGGTTACTCCATCTACTAAAAATGTAATTTCTTCGCCAAACTTTTCTTTCATTTCATCTTCAGTTACTGTAGTATCTTCTAATACATCATGCATTAGTCCTGCACAAATAGTTTGATCATCAAGTTGCATATTTGAAATTGTTGTGGCAACAGCTATTGGATGGATAAAATAATCTTCTCCTGAATTTCTTTTTTGGCCCCTATGATAATATTCGGCAAAATCATATGCTCTTTTAATTAAATTTATATCTGCCTTTTTATTGTTTTTTAAAATAATCTCTTTAAATTTTATAAATTCTTTTTGAAAATCTTTTGCCATAGGTACCTACCTTATATCAATAAGCCTTAGTTGTAAGCTTTTTTTATTTCTAAATTCATTTATCTCTGGATAAAATACAGCGTCAATCTTTGAGCCAACTATATTTGAGCCAAATTTATCTACAAGATATTTATAATCTTCTACTGCACTAAATTTTATAGCATTTATATCTCTACCATTTTTACTTAGAATAAGCTTCAATATATCTTTATTTTTGCCAATTATATCTATTGATTTAATAGCTAAATCTTTGTCCGCAAATTTTGCTTTTGGATTATCTTTTCCATATGGTTCAAAATTATTTAAACTTTGGGCAAGCTCCAATGATATTTTCTCTATAGGAATTCTAGCATCTATATTGATTATAGTTTCAAAATCGCATTCTTTTAATGGCGATTTATTATTAAGTTTTAACCTAAAATCATTTATTAAATCTTTCTTAATAGAAAGTCCACAAGCCATTGGATGACCTCCAAATGACTCTAACATACTACTTAAAACATATACTTGCTTATAAATATTATAAGCTTCAATACTTCTACCTGATCCCTTTAAAATTGACCTATCTTTACTTTCTGTAAAAACTATGGAAGGCTTGTTGTATTTTTCCTTAATCCTTCCAGCAATTATACCACAAATACTTTCTTCAATATTTGGAGTATGAACTATTATAATATCATCATTATATAATTTATAATCATTAATTATATCTAAAGTCTTTAGAAGACCTTCTTGTGTTAAATCTTTCCTCTCATTATTTAAGCTTACAAGTTTTCTAGCATATGTAATAATCTTTTCTGAATCTTGTTCTAACATTAAATCTACAGCAAGCTTTGCTGTAGAAAGTCTTCCACTTGCATTCATACATGGACCTATTACAAAACCTAGAGTATATGCAGTAACCTCTTTATTCCAAGAGTTTTCATCTAAAAGTGCTTTTATTGCTAATTTATCAGTATTATTAATCCTTTTTAAACCTTCTATAACAAAAATCCTATTTTCGTCTGTCAATGAAACTATATCACAAACTGTACCCATAGCTACATATTCCAACAAATCATATAGGTAATTTTCATCTGCATCAAGTCTCTTATATAGAGCCTGCATCAACTTAAAACTTATACCAGCCCCACATAAGTCATCAAAAGGATAAGTACTATCTAATCTTTTTGGATTAATTACTGCATTAGCGTCTGGCAAGATTTGTCTTAACCACTCACTATCACCTTCTTTTTTTACTTGATGATGGTCAGTTACAATAACATTTATGCCATTTTCTCTGAGTTTTTTTACTTGTTCTATTGCAGTAATACCATTATCGCAAGTAATAATTAGACTTACCCTTTCATCTATAGCCTCATCTATCATCCTGTCACTTATGCCATAACCATCCATTACCCTATCTGGTATATCATAGCTAATATCATCATAAAAATATAATAAACCATCTAGGAGGGTCATAACCGAACTAATTCCATCTTGATCATAATCACCAAATATTCTGATAGATTCACCCTTTTCCATAGTATCAACTATTAAATCAATTGCTTCTTTCATATCAGGTAATAAATAAGGGTCATGAAGTTTATCTAGGCTTGGATTTATAAAAGAATCCACAACTTTCGGATCTAAAATATCTCTATTGGCTAATATCAAAGCTTGAAGTTTACTTATATTTTTATTTTTTAGATTTTCTTTGTAATTGTTTTTTTTATTAAATATATACCACTTATTCATTATTACCTCTCTTGTTATTAAATTATACCATTTTTATAGTTAATATAAAGAAAGAGGCATTAAGCCTCAATTAAAGATTCTATGGAATTAAAATCTATAAGAATATATGAAATTTTATCGTCTTTTCCTGTTACTATCAAACACTCTGTGTTATCATATTCTATGACCTCACCAATAATCTTAGACTCTGTAATAACTCTTGAACCTATTTTTATATTTTTTTTGATAAACTTTTTATTTTCTTTACGCTTTTGATCTTCTCTAATGGTCGTGAAGTAAAATATCAAAGCTAAAATAATAAGTACTATATATTCTAATTTAGGAATCATAGCCGTATTTTGTATAAAACTCTTTTTTATATTCTAAGAACCTATCTTCCATAATTGCTTTCCTAATGTTTTCACACATTTTTAATAAAAAATATAGATTATGATAGGTTAGTAATCTTGCACCTAAAATTTCGTTTACATTAACTAAATGTCTAATATAAGCTCTTGAGTAATTCTTACATACATAACAATCACATTCATGGTCTAAAGGAGAAAAATCCTCTTTATATAATGCATTTCTTACAACAAGTCTTCCATGAGATGTTATAGCGGTTCCATTTCTTGCAATTCTAGTAGGTAGAACACAATCTGCCATATCTATACCGGTTTCAAATGACTCAAATAAAAAGTCTGGACTTCCAACACCCATATTATATCTAGGTTTATCTTCTGGTAAAAGTGGTGTAGTGTATCTAAGAAGTCTAATCATTTCTTCTTTTGGTTCTCCTACTGAAAGACCACCTATTGAATATCCATCAAAATCCATAGCACAGGTTTCTTCTACAGATATCTTTCTTAAATCTTCATACATACCACCTTGTATAATACCAAACAGAGACTGATCTTTGTGTGAATTAGCCTTATGATAGTCTAAACCTCTTTTTGCCCACCTTATAGTTCTATATACAGATCTTTCTACATAATCATGATCGACTGGATATGGAATGCACTCATCAAAACTCATCATAATATCAGAATGAATATCATTTTGAATTTCTATTGATTTTTCTGGTGTAAATAAATGCTTAGATCCATCTATGTGAGACCTAAAAACAACTCCATCTTCAGATATATCTCTCATTTCTGATAAAGAAAAGACTTGAAATCCACCACTATCAGTAAGAATTGGACGATTCCAATTCATGAATTTATGAAGTCCACCAGCTTTTTTCATAATATCCATTCCTGGCTTTAGATAAAGATGGTATGTATTTCCTAAAATAATTTTAGCATCAATTTCCTTTAGTTCCTCTACAGTCATTGCCTTAACGCTTGCTTTGGTACCTACAGGCATAAAAATCGGCGTTGGAATATCTCCGTGTTCTGTGTGAATAATTCCTGTCCTTGCATTAGAGTACTTATCTTTTTTTATTAATTCATATTTTATCGGCATTTTTTCTCCTACTTTAAAAACATCGCATCTCCGAAACTGAAAAACCTATATTTTTTAGCTACAGCATCATTGTAAGCATCCAGTATTATATCTCTGCTTGCAAAAGCTGAAACTAGCATAATTAAAGTCGACTTAGGTAAATGAAAATTTGTTATCTGACAATCAATAACTTTAAAATCAAAACCTGGATAAATAAAAATATCTGTAAAATCAGAGTCTTCTTTTATACAATTGTTCTTTTTATATACTGATTCAAGTGTTCTTGTAGTTGTAGTTCCTGTTGATATTATCCTTTTATTGTTTTTTTTAGTTTTGTTAATCAAACAAGCTGTTTCTTTACTAATACTGTAATGTTCTGAATGCATTTTATGATTTTTTACATCATCTACTTTTACTGGCCTAAAAGTTCCAAGACCAACATTTAGGGTAATAAAGGCAATGTTAACACCCTTGTTTTTTATTTTTTCCAACAAATCTTTAGTAAAATGGAGTCCAGCTGTAGGAGCTGCTACAGAACCTGGTATTTTTGAATATACTGTTTGATATCTTTCTTTATCCTTTAATTTCTCTTTTATATATGGTGGTAAAGGCATATTTCCCAAACCATCTAGAATTTCTCTAAATATTCCACAATAATAAAATTCTACAATTCTATTACCGTCTTCTTTTATATCAATAACCTTTAATCTTAGTTTATCAGAGAAGATACACTCTGTTCCTATTTGCATTTTTTTACCAGGTCTTACTAAAACTTCCCAAAAATCATCTTTTATATTTTCTAGTAGAAAAACTTCAATCTTTTCTTCCTTATAAGGCCTATGCCCAAATAACCTTGCAGGAATAACTCTAGTATCATTCATTACAAGAAGGTCACCTTCATTTAGGTAATCTATAATATCATAAAAATGTTTATCTTCTCTTTTTCCTGTTTTTCTATCAACTACCATTAGTTTTGAATAATCTCTTTTTTCAGTTGGATGTTGAGCTATTAGTTCTTCAGGTAAATTGTAATCAAAATCATCTGTTTTCATTCTTATCCTCATATTTCAAATTATAGTGTCTATAAGCCTTTTTAGTAAGCATTCTACCCCTAGGAGTTCTTGTTAAAAATCCTATTTGAAGAAGATAAGGTTCATAAACATCTTCTATAGTGACATTTTCTATTCCTGTTGAAGCAGCTATTGTATCAATACCCACAGGTCCTCCAGAAAAATTTTCATACATTGTAAGTATAATTTTTTTATCCATACTATCAAGACCCATATTGTCAACTTCTAATAGCTCTAATCCTTCACAGGATGTCTCATAATCGATTATTTCATCTTTCTTGACTATTGCATAGTCTCTTACTCTTCTTAATAGTCTGTTGGCAATTCTAGGAGTTCCCCTACTCCTTCTTGCTATTTCATATGCTCCACTATCTTCTATAGATATATCTAATATACCAGCAGATCTTTTTACAATTCGAGTCAAATCTTCATTATTGTATAGATTTAACGATAAAAGAACACCAAACCTATCTCTTAAAGGCGCAGAAAGCATTCCTGCTCTTGTTGTCGCACCAACTAAAGTAAATTTCTCTAGATCAATCCTTATAGATTGGGCATTTGGTCCCTTACCTACTATAATATCCAAAGCAAAATCTTCCATAGCTGGATAAAGTATTTCTTCTACTGATCTATTTATCCTATGTATTTCATCAATAAATAAAACATCTCCCTTATCTAAATTTGTAAGAATACTTGCAAGATCCGATGGTCTTTCTATAGCAGGACCACTTGTAATTCTAATGTTTACACCTAATTCATTAGCTATTATATTAGAAAGAGTAGTTTTACCAAGTCCTGGGGGACCTTGTAACAAAACATGATCTAAAGATTCTCCTCTTTTCAGAGACGATTCTATAAATATTTTAAGTTTTTCCTTTGCTTTATCTTGTCCTATATAGTCTTTTAACCATTTAGGTCTAATAGATAGCTCCTTGTATGAATCATTCAACTGTTCATTACTGCCTACTATCCTATCATTATTATCATACATTAAATCACCCTAAATCATCTTTTTTAAGCTTTCCTTTATTATTTCTTCTAATGTAAGATCAGTATCCTTTAAGTCAAATAATACCTTATCTATACTATTTCTTTCATACCCAAGATTTAATAAAGCCTCTCTTGCTACATTAATCTCACTATTGGTTTTTGTAGTATTTATTTCATAATCATCAATATTGTTTATTGGCATCTTCTTAACCTTATCAACAAGCTCGAGTATAATTCTTGATGCTGTTTTTTTACCTATACCTTTAGCCTTAATTAGTGTATCTATATCGTTATTAATTATGGCAAATTTAATCTTATCTACATTTAAAGATGATAAAACTGCTATAGCATTTTTAGGTCCAATGGTTGATACACTAGTTAAAAGTTCAAACATTTCAAGCTCTTCTTTAGAAGAGAATCCAAATAAAGATATATCATCTTCTCTTACATTCATTTTAGTAAATATCTTATATTCACTGTTAATTTCAAGCTTACTAATAGTGTTTAATGAAGAATTTATCAAAAATCCAAGATTTTTATTTTCAATAATAAAACTATCTTCATTAATGTATTTTACCTCTCCAATTATATAACTTATCATTAATTCATCCTAAATTGTTCTTTAAATCTTTGACTAAATACTTGTGTTAGAGCAATTGCTAAAGCATCTGCAGCGTCATCTGGCTTTGGTATCTGACTCAAATTTAGCAAAGTAGTAACTGTCTTTTGCATCTGGGTTTTAGATGCTCTTCCAAATCCTGTAATAGCCTGTTTTATTTGAAGAGGAGTATATTCATAAATAGGCAAATTATAATTTTGTGCACATAAAATTTGAACTCCCCTAGCATGTCCAACAGTTATAGCAGTT
>NZ_JAXDSU010000065.1:0-78756 GCF_034090325.1 Anaerococcus porci | reverse complement strand
CTAATGGATGAAGAATGCCTTGAAGGAACAGAAAATAAGGGAATAGCCATAGGAAAGCCACTTGAGTTTTCAAGGGAAGATTTCTTTGAAAAACTTGATAATATTATAAACCAAGACAACATAGATGATATAAATATATTTGAAACTATAAACACTTTGATAAGCACTTTTATAGGGAAAAAAATATAAGGAGAATAAGATGAATATACCGTTTTCGCCACCAGACATAACAGAAGAAGAAATTAATGAAGTAGTAGATGCCTTAAAATCAGGTTGGATAACAACTGGTCCTAAGACAAAAAAATTAGAAAAAGAAGTTCTTAAATTTACTGGAACAAATAGGGCTGTTTGCCTTAATTCTCAAACTGCAGCTGCTGAACTTACATTAAGAGTTTTGGGAATAGGTGTTGGAGATGAGGTAATAACATCTGCCTATACTTATACAGCTACTGCATCAGTAGTAAATCATGTTGGAGCAAAGCTTATACTAATAGATACACAAGAAAATTCACTAGAAATGGACTATGTTAAGTTAGCAGAAGCAATAAACGAAAAAACAAAAGTCATAATTCCAGTAGATCTTGCAGGTATACCTTGTGATTACGAAAGAATATTTGATATAGTAAATTCTAAGAGAGATCTCTTTAAAGCAAATAATAAAATACAAGAAAATTTCAATAGAATAATTGTAATGGCTGACACTGCCCATGCTTTTGGAGCAGAAATTAATGGGAAAAAAGTTGGTTCAATTGCAGACTTTTCAAACTTCTCATTCCATGCAGTAAAAAATTTCACAACAGCAGAAGGTGGACTTGCTACTTGGAAAGATAGGGATGGACTTGATAATGAAGAACTTTATAAAAAATATCAACTTTTATCATTGCATGGTCAATCAAAGGATGCTCTAAGTAAAACAAAATTAGGCTCATGGGAATATGACGTAATAGGGCCTTGGTTTAAATGTAATATGACTGATGTTTTAGCATCTATTGGTCTAGCTCAAATCAAAAGATATGAAAAACTCTTAAAAAGAAGAGAAGATATAATTAAAAAATATGATCAAGCATTTAGACCACTAGGAATTAAAACTCTTGATCATTTTGCAAACGGTTATAAATCATCAGGACACCTATATCTAACTAGAATACCAAATATAAATGGTGATGAAAGAAATAAAATTATAGAAGAAATGGCTAAAAGAGGTATAGCTTGTAATGTTCATTATAAGCCATTACCACTTTTAACTGCATATAAAAATTTAGGATTTGATATAAAAGATTATCCAAATGCTTATAATCACTTTGTAAATGAAGTTACTCTTCCACTTCATACAAAGTTAAGTGATAAAGAAGTGGATTATGTGATAGAAAATTACATAGATATATTGAAAATGCTTAAGAAAGCTTAAGAATATATTATGAAAAAAATAATGATCTTAGGTGCAAGTATTTTACAAATACCCGCCATAAAAAAAGCAAAAGAAATGGGACTATATGTAATATCTGTCGATATGAATCCCAATGCAGAAGGCTTTAAATATGCAGATAAAAAAATAGTTATAAGTACTACTGAAACAAAATTAGTCTTAAGAGAAGCTAAAATTAATAAAATAGATGGAATTATGACTATAGCCAGTGATAAACCAATGACCACTGTAGCTAAAGTATGTGAAGAACTAGATTTAGATGGTATAGATTTAAAAACAGCTATAAAAGCAACAAATAAATCAAGCATGAGAAAAGCTTTGAGCAAGCATAATGTTCCTATACCAATGTTTTTTTCAGTAGATAATTACGAAGATTACTTAGAAGCTATTAAAAAAATAAAAGTTAAGGGCTATAAGTGTATAATAAAACCTGCTGATAATTCTGGAAGTAGAGGAATTAAACTGATTGAAGATTTTGATAGAAACAATCTTAAAATGAGTTTTAATTATTGTAGAGATAACTCTAATTCAGGATTAATAATGGTAGAAGAATATATGGAAGGTCCAGAGGTAAGTGTTGAATCAATTTCGTACAAGGGAAAATGTACTATAATTCAAATTACTGATAAAATAACAACAGGAACTCCATATTTTGTCGAGATGGGACATACTCAACCATCATCGCTTGATAAGAATATAATAGATAAAATATGTGAGATAACAACAGAAGCTACGAAAGCTATAGGTATTAACAATGGACCTTCTCATACAGAAATAAAAGTAACTAAAGATGGCCCTAAAATTGTTGAAATTGGCGCTAGGCTAGGTGGAGATAATATAACTACTCATTTGGTGCCATATTCTACAGGAGTAGACATGGTCGAACTATGCATTAAGTTAGCCTTAGCTGAACCAATAGAGATAAAGAAAAAAGTTAATTTATATTCAGCTATAAGATATAAAAGATGTGACTTAGGAACTATCAGTAATATTACAGGTTTACAAGAAGCTAAAGAAGTTCCTTTTATAAAAGATATTGAAATCACTCATAAGATAGGTGAGGAATCTAGAGAAATAAGAAGTAGTAATGATAGAGTATGTTTTGCAATATCACAAGCTCCAAGTCTAGATGAAGCTATAATTTCTTGTGAAACAGCTTTAAATAAGATAAATATTGCGGTGGAAAATAAAAAAAATCATGATATATAAAAAGATAATTAAGAGAATATTAGATATAATTTTGGCTTTGATCGCTTTACCAATAGTATTAATATGTTGCTTTATATTTGGAATATTAATATATCTAGAAGATAAGGGAGATATTTTTTATATAGCTAAAAGACGTGGTATTAATGGTTCTATATTTGGAATGTATAAGCTTAGATCAATGAAAATGAATGCACCAGATATTAGAAATAAAGATAATTCCACATTTAACAGCATTAATGATACAAGAGTAACTAAAATTGGAAGAATACTTAGAAAGACATCGATTGATGAGCTTCCACAAGTTTTTAACATTTTAAAAGGTGATATGAGTTGGATAGGACCTAGACCAAATAATCCAAGTAAAATATATGATCAAATGAATAGTGATGAAAAATTAAGACTAAGTGTAAGGCCAGGAATAACCGGATATAGTCAAGCATATTATAGAAATTCTATCTCACAAGATGAGAAATTAATAAAAGATGTATATTATGCAAATAATTTGAGCTTTTTATTGGATATCAAGATAGTAATACAAACTATAAAAACTGTTTTATTACAAAAAAATATAAACACTAATTAAGATTATAAAGGATTAACTGATGAATTATTTAAAAGGAAAAAAAATTTTATTTTTAGGTGCATCAACTTATTTTTATGAAGCTGCAAAATATGCAAAGGTTAATGGAGCAAAAGTAATAGCTATTGATAGAAGACCAAGGAAAGAATGTGTTGTAAAGCAAATAGCCGATGAAGAATATTCTATGGATACTACAGATGTTGATGCTATAGTAAAACTGATTAGAGATAGAAAAATAGATGGAATTTATCCTGGAGCAAGTGAAGTGAACATACCTATTCAAATAGAGGTTGCTTTAAAAACTGGTCTTAATACTTACTGTACAAAGGCCCAATGGGAGATGTCTACTAACAAAGATATATTTAAAGATACTTGCATTAAATATGATCTACAAGTAACTCCAGTATATAAAATAAACAATCCTAACGATGCAAAAGAAATTTCAAAACTACAATTCCCAATTGTTACAAAACCTGTTGATAATAATGGGTCAACAGGAATTACTATATGTGAGAAATTCGAAGAATTTTCTTATGCTTATAATAAAGCTAAAAAATCTTCGAAAAGGGGAAAAGTCCTAGTTGAGAAAAAAATGAACTATAAAGATAGTCTTATAGCTCATTATACAGCTCAAAATGGCGAGATTATATTCTGTGGTTTAACAGATAAAGAATCTAAGAAAATAGATGAAGATAGTGCTCCAGTAATGTCTATCCAATTTATGCCTTCTAAGTTAACAAATGATTTTAAAAAATCTGTTAATAACAAAATTATAAATATGCTAAAAGGTGAAGGCTTAAAATATGGACCAATTTGGATAGAAATTTTTTATGATGGGAATAACTTTATATTAAATGAAATTGGATATAGATATGGCGGCTCTTTAACATATTATCCAGTTGATTATTTTTTTGGTATTAATCAGATGCATATATTAATGACCTATTTAGCCACTGGTAAAGATTTATATGATAATTTTAATACTACCAAAGAATTGGAAGAAAAGAAAAATCATAAATATTGTATTTTACCTTTACAAGTAAATTCAGGAATAATAAAAGATATAATTGGATTAAATGAAATATTGAGTAAAAAATTTGTGTATGGTTTTATTCAATCACATATTATAGATGATATAATAGAGGAAACTGGAACAACAAGCCAAGTATTTGGTTATATACACTTAGTGGCTGAAGATAAACAGGAGTTATTAAAATATATTGATATTGTTAACACTTCATTAAAAATAATAGATGAAAAAGGAAACAATATGTTAGATATATTATATTGTAGAAATTAAAAGAAAGGCATTAATGTGGTAAAAGTAAAAATCATTTCAGATGATGAAGTAAAAACTATAATGAATGGAAAATGGTTGGATGGATTAGAAATTATAAAAAAATCTTTTGAATATAGACAAAATGATAAGATTATTTTACCTGAAAAGTCATCTCAAATTTTTGATGAAGATACACAAAATAGAATAAATTGTATGCCTTCTACATTATTAGAAGAGAATGTATGTGGAGTAAAATGGGTTTCAGTGTTTCCTACTAATTCGAAGATTAATTTGCAAACAGTAAATGGAATAACTGTTATTTCAGAAATAGAGACAGGAAATCCATACGCAATCATATCAAGTTCATGGCTAACTAAATATAGAACTGCAGGAGTGGCGGCTCTTGCATCTAAGTATCTAGCCAAAAAAAACAATAGGATAATTGGATTTATAGGCGCAGGACAAGAAGCAAGAATGCACTTTGAATTATTTAAATTAACGCATCCTACAATAAAAGTTTGTAAAGTATCATCGAAAACTCATAAATCTTGTTTAAATTTCATTAACGAATTTAAAGATAAATATAAAGATGTAGAATTTGTAACATGTGATGATAATTTTGAAAAAGCTATAAGAGGTAGCGATATTATAATTACAGCTATATCAGGTCAACAAGACGTGTTAAAAGCAAAATGGATTGATAAGGCTAATTTCTATGTTCATGTTGGTGGATATGAAGATGAGTTTGATGTAGCACTAAAATCAGATAAGATAATTTGTGATGAATGGAATGCTGTTAAACATAGAGGCTCTCAAACGATAAGTAAAATGTATAAAGCTGGAATCTTGAAAGATGAAAATATATATGCAGATCTATCAGAAATTATATCAGGTAAAAAATTAGGTAGGACTGATAAGGATAGATTTATATATTTCAATTCTGTAGGAATGGCCTACGAAGATATAATGCTAGCAAAATACATATATGATATATCTGAAAATTTGGGAAAATATGTAGAAATTTAATGGAGTTATATTTTGGAAAATAATGAAAAAATACGATTGACTGGTTATATTGATAATTCAGGAAAAATAGCATACATAAAAAATCACATTAATAAATACAATCTTCTAAAAAATATGTTTGTTGGAGAAACTAACAAGATTACTAGTGTAAAAATATTTTTTGATTTTTGGATATCTGTTCTAGTATTCGGTTCTGGTATAAATGATTACTTTCAATATAACTTTTTTAAAAGATCTTATAAAGATAGAGAAAAATTTATTGTAGGTAGGAAGTGGTTGAAAATTATAAATAAATGTAATGGATCTACTAAAATAGACTTATTTGATGACAAACTAAAATTTAACTATAAATTTAAGGATTACCTTAGAAGAGATTGGTTAGATGTAGATAAATCTAACTTTGACGACTTTAATAATTTTGTAAAAAAACACAAGACATTTTTTTTAAAAAAAAATGTAGGTAGTGGTGGAAATGGTATAAGTAAATACTATTCAAAAGATATAGAAGATAGTAGTGGATTTTATGATAATCTTAAAGGTGAAAATTATATCTTAGAGGAATCCATTATACAGCTTAAGAGCTTAAAAGAATTTAATCCGTCATCTGTTAATACAATAAGAGTAGTAACTATAAGAAATAATGAAAAAATTTATATTATGGATTGCGTCTTAAGGATGGGGAATGGCGATAGGTCTACTGATAATTTTCATCAACATGGTTTAGCAATGAAAGTTGATCCAAAAACAGGAGAAGTAGTGACAGAAGCTATAGATAAAAGCAATAATAGGTATGTAGAACATCCTAAAAGTCATAAAAAATTATTAGGATATAAAATTCCTTATTGGTCAAATGTAATAGATACTGTAAATAAGGCAGCATTAGAGATAGAAAATGTAAGATATGTTGGGTGGGATGTTGCTATTTTAGAAAATGGACAAGCATCAATAATTGAAGGTAATTGCTCAGCAGATCCAGACATTACGCAGATGCCAGACCAAATAGGTAAATGGGATAAATATAAAGAAGTAATAGATAAACTATGATAATGAATTAATAGGAGCAAATATGAGAATAAGCTTTACTGGAGATATAATGTGTGAGTTACCAACATTAAGGAAATCTAAAGTGAAAAATAGTTATAATTTCCAAGGAATGCTATCAAAATCTAATATATTTGGTAAAACTGATTATTTGGTAGGAAATCTAGAAACGGTATTTGCTGGCAAAAATGCTAAATATTCCAATGATATTTATTCTTATAATACACCAGATTCATTTATAAATGAAGTTTCTAAAGCAGGATTTGATTTAGTGACAACTGCTAATAATCATTGTTTAGACAGAGGAAAAGAAGGACTTATTAGAACTATTAAAGTATTAAAAGATAATAATATAAATTATATTGGTACAAATATTAATGATACTGACGATAGATATAGAATAATTGATTTTGATGGATTAAAAATAGGATTTATGTCTTATACATATGGTTCTAATTATAGTATTAATAAAAATAAATTGGATTTAAATGATCAATTTATGGTTAATTACTTTGAAAAACAAGACTGGGTAGATAATAGTAGGAAGGATTTATACTCAAAGTTTAAAGATAATATTATATCTGCAGAAAATAGGGTTAAAATATTGAAGCTCTTAAATAGAAAATATAATAAACCCAGAGTAGATAACACTGAAATAAAAGACTTAGATGAAAATTTAATAATTGATATTATGAAATTAAAAAAATCAAGCGATATAATAGTATTTTTAATGCATTCAGGTGGACAATTTAATGTAGAGCCTGGTATATATACTACTAAACTAGTTAATAATTTAAGGAATAATGGAATAAAAATAATAATAGGGACGCATCCACATATAGTCCAAAAATATGTAAAGATAAATGATTTTTTTGTTGCTTATAGCTTAGGTAATTATTTTATTTCACCAGACACAATATACTTAATTAATGATAATTTACCATTGTATTCTATTGTCTTACATATGGATATTGTTTCATTAAACAAATATAATTGGTGTTTTTCTATAGCAAAAATAATAAATGATAATGAAAAAGAAAAGGTAGTTGATACCTATGATTTATATAATTCAGATAGTTCTAGTAAAATTCAGATATTAAATGATTGTAGAACAATATACCAAACATTTACTGGCAAGATTACTAATGACTTTAAGATGCATAAAGAATATGAAATATAAGTGGAGAATAAATGATTAAATTAAGTGTGATAGTTGCTATATATAATGTTGAAAAATATCTTGAAAAATGTATAGAATCTCTCTTAAATCAAAATTGTAGTGAGTATGAGCTGATATTAGTGGATGATGGTAGCAAAGATAATTCATCTAAAATTTGTAACCATTATTTGAATAAAGAAAATATTAAGGTAATACATCAAGAAAATTTAGGAGTATCAGTAGCTCGTAATACAGGTATAAAGAACTCATCAGGGGAATGGATAACTTTTGTAGATGGGGATGATTTTGTAGAAAATAATTTTATATCAGAAATAATGAGAATAATAAAAAACATAGATACAGAAATGATTATGTTTAATTATAATGCTTTTTTTGATGAAAAAAAAATAATTGCATGTAGAAGTGTACCTTTTACAAATAATCAATTCATAAATAAAAGTAAAGAACTAATACAAAAGAGGATGATTTCACAATACTATAATGGAGGAGATAAGAATACTATTGTATCTTCTGGAACTACCTGGTGCAAAGTAATTAAAAGGGATATACTACAAAATAACAACATAAGATTTAAGCCAGGTTTAATAAAAGCACAAGATACTGTATTTTGGTTACAAGCCTCTGAAAATGTTTCCTCGATTTACTATTTAGATAAATGTATATATAACTATAGATTATCTAATAATTCTATTAGTTCAGGAAAAAGATATATAAAAGATAGTGTTCAGAAATTTAATGATTTATTATTTGAATATAAACGCCATATCATAGAAAATAAAAAAAATGATGATTACAATAAAGCTTTTAATTTAAGATGTATTCAAGTATTAATGTGGAATGTAGATCATAATTTTTTTAATAAAAAAAATAAAAATAGTTTAAAAATCAAACTAAATCAATTTAAAGAAGTATTAAAACAAGATAATTATAAAATAGCTATAAATAATGTTGAGGGAGAATATCTACCTCTTCGACTAAAGTTATTGTTGCGTTATATAAGAAGTGAGAATTTAATAATGTATTATATGTTGTACAATATTCATAATTTTTTATCTAATATCAAAAATGGTAGAAAATAAATAAATTTGAGAATATTAGTAGACTGATTATTAAAGTAGTAGAGGATGTATATGAGATTAATTATAAATAAAAAGAAATTATTTTATTGTGTTTTATATTTTTTTATGTTTATATTCTATTTGTTACCACCAACAGTTATAGATTTAAATAGTAGTTACATTATTTCAGCATTTAAAATTATTTCATATGCATTAATAATAGGTAATGCTGTATTTAATCCTATAGTTAAAAGTAAAAGTCTAAATATTATTATTGCTTATAATGCTATATTAATATTATCTACGTTTATTAATGGTGGTGATATTATAGAAGCAACAAAACATGCAATTGTAATAATACTAGTTTGTTATAGTATAAGTATTATATTACTAGATAAAAATAAAAAAATAGCTTTTATAAGAATAGTTAGAGATGTTTCTTTAGTTTTTTTTATAATAAATATTTTTTTATTGATAAAATATCCTTATGGTATACCAAGTATAACTTACGATTCAAATTTTCCAAATTTCTTATATGGTAATGTAAATTCTACAATTAAATATATAATACCAGGTATGTGTTGTTCTTCAATTTTAGATTTAAAATACAATAATAAAAAAATATCAATTCATACATTTATATTCCTATTTGGAATTTTTTATCAGGCATTTAATATATATTTTACTCTCACTGCATTGATATCAAGTACATTTATTATAATATGGACTATATTAGTACTTTACAAAAAAGAAATAAGCATAAAGTCAATGTATACTCTGATATTAATATTTATTTTACTAGTGGAAGCAATGATTATACTAAATGCGGATATTTTTGGACATATAGCAGCTATTTTTGGAAAAAACTCAAACTTAAGTGGAAGAACACAATTGTGGTTAAATACAATTAATAATGTCTTCAAAAAGATAATATTTGGATATGGTGCACTAGAAGATAGTGAATTAGTTAAAATTACAGGAAATTTTTATGGAGCACATAATTATTTTCTAGACATACTTTTACAAAGAGGTATTATTGGTTTAATTTTATTATTAAAGCTGATATTATATCCAATTAAAATCTATAAATATAAAGGTACAGTAGCTATAGATGTTTTAATGGGTTATTGTCTATCTTGTATTCTTATTTTTTTATCTGAGCCTATATACTTAAAAGAATATTTAATTATTCCTATAATTTACTCATTAAATTATCTTTTGGAGCTTAATAATAAAAATATAAAAAGGACTAAATATGAGGGGTAAGAAAGCAACATTAAACATAATAACTAACTTGGTTTTACAATTATTTATATTCGCATATGGATTTATACTACCCAAAATAATCATAGGAAAATATGGATCAAGTATAAATGGTTTGATTTCATCAATAACTCAGTTTTTAGCATATATTAGTTTATTGGAGTCGGGAGTTGGTCCTGTTGTAAAATCGACTTTATATAAACCAATTTCTAAAAAGGATAAAAGTGAAATAATTGATATACTATACGCTACTGGAAAATTTTTCAGACTAATAGCATTGATATTTATAGTGTATATATTGATTTTGGCAATTGTGTATCCAAAAATTATCAATACATCTTATGACACTTTGTCAATATCATTATTAATAATAATAATTTCAATTAGTATATTTTCAGAATATTTTTTTGGAATGATTTATACTATATTTTTACAAGCTAATCAAGAAACTTATGTTATTTCAATGATACAAATTGGAACTTATTTTTTAGCTATATTAATAACATTAGTAATTGCTAGATTTAATGTAAGTGTCCATATGCTTAAACTTATAATTAGTTTTATATTTGTTATAAGGCCTATTGCACAAAGTTATTATGTTAAAAGAAAATATAAAATCAAATTTAAAAATGCTAATAAAAATTATATATTAAAAAATAAATGGGATGGATTAGCACAACATATAGCATATGTTATACACACTAATACTGATATTACAGTTTTAACAATATTTAGTACCTTATCAGAAGTATCTGTATATTCCGTATATATGTTAATAGTTAAAGGAATTAAAGCTTTAATTTCATCTTTTTCATCAGGGTTAGATGCGGCATTTGGAGATATGCTTTCTAGAAATGAGATTGAAAATTTAAGAAACAAATTTGATTTGTATGAAATTGTATATTTCATGATATGTACTATTTTGTTTTCTTGTTCGATAGTATTAATAATACCGTTTATAAAGATATATACTTTAAATATAAATGATGCTAATTATATAAGACCTGTTTTTGGGATATTGATTGTTTTAAGTGAGTGTATATGGGCTATTAGATTGCCATATTTAACATTAGTTTATGCAGCTGGACACTTTAAGCAAACTAGAATAGGGGCATGGGTAGAATGTTTAACTAATATTATATTTTCAATATTTTTGGTAAGAAGATTAGGAATATCTGGAGTTGCTATTGGAACAATTATAGCAATGTTAATTAGAACGTTAGAATTTATTTACTATTCATCCTATAATATTTTGAAAGTAAGTGTGATTAATAGTATAAAGAAAATACTATTAGTATTAATAATAATTTTTTTGGTTAGATTAAGTGGAGATTATTTAGTGATTATGCCTTATAATACATATATTAATTGGATTATAAATGCTATAATTATTTTTGCATTTACTACAATTTTAACAGTTTTGATTTATTCGGTTATATATAGAAAAAAAATGCTCGTAATTGTAACTTCAATACGAAATATTATTACTAATATTTTTAAATTTAATAATAAATAAAAAAGGAGATTCAATGTTTATTTTTAAAATAAAATACTATTTAAAAAGATTAGGGATAATAGGTGCAATTAGACAACAATTATTTAAAAGGGGTATAGGTGAATTTGATTCATATGAGTATATATATAATAGATATTACTCTAAGTTAAATAGTGATGATTATAAAGGCGAATTGAGAGATTGGTATAAATATATTACTGAAACAAATAAGGATCCATTAGTAAATCCAACAACATTTAATGAAAAAATTCAGTGGCTTAAATTAAACAATAATACAGAGTTAAAAACAAAGTGTGCAGATAAACTTAGTGTTAGGGATTATATAGGAAAAAAAATAGGTAGTGATTACTTAGTTCCGTTATATGGAGTTTGGGATAAATTTGAAGATATTAATTTTTCAAATTTACCTAATAAAATGATTTTCAAATCAACAACTGGTTCTGGAAGATATAAAATAATTAAAAATAAAAATGAAATAAATTATAATGAATTAAAAAAATCGATGGATAAATGGCAAAATTTAATATATGGATATGCAGGTATGGAGATACAATATCTAGATATTGATAGAAAAATAATTTGTGAAAAATTACTAAATATGAATGGCCCTAGTGTAATAGATTATAAAATCCACTCTTTTAATGGTAGACCTTTAATAATAGAATACATTTCTGATAGAAAAGGAAAATTCTGCTCAGAATCATGGTTTGATATTAATTGGAATGTATTAAAAATAACAATGGATTCGGAAAAATATAAAAATCATAAAATTATTCCTAAACCACCAAAAAAATTAAACGAAATGCTGAATATAGCATCTAAATTATCACAAGATTTTATATATGTTAGAGTGGATTTATATGAAATTGATGAAAAAATATATTTTGGCGAGTTAACATTTACTCCTGCAAATGGTGTAGATAATTGGAATGAAAAAGAATCACAGAAGTATGTTGGTGATTTAATAAGGTTGCCAAATGAAACTAATCTAAGTAATAATCAAATAGAAAATATTATTAAAAAGTTACAATATAAATAGGACATTTATAGAAAATATCTTTTGTATTAACTAAAATTTTAATTAAATCTAAGTCTTAATTCAAATTAAAGATATCTTTTATTAATAAATAACTATATAATAACACTAGAAAATGAAATGAGCGATAAATTCTTGTATAAGGAGGATAACAATAATGAATACAGAAGAAATTGATTTATTAGAACTAGCAAAAAAGCTTAAAAAATATATTTTTGCTATTGTAGCATTTGCTATATTAGTAGCTACACTTGTTTATGCTGGTTCAAAGTTCGTACTTACACCAAAGTACACTTCAAACACAACAATGATAGTAGGAAACACTAATAAAAACAACCAAGAAAATCCTCAACAAAACAATGTAGATTATAGTCAGATTCAAGCAAATAGAGCTTTGGTTTCCACTTATTCTGAGATTGTAAAGTCTAGAGGAGTTGCAGAAAATGTTATTAAGAACTTAAATCTTGATATGGATTATCCTGATTTTGCTAAGAAGGTGTCTATTGAGCCAGTTAATGATACCCAAATTATATCAGTAAAGGTTATTGATACTATTCCTGAAAGGGCTGCAGATATTGCCAATGAGACATCTAAAATTTTTAAAGAGTCCATAACTGAGATTATGAAGGTTGATAATGTTCAAATCCTTGACAAGGCTACCTTACCTAAGGAACCATCATCACCCAACATTATGAGAAATACTGCCATAGGACTTGTTTTAGGTTTTCTTATAGGTCTTACAATAGCAATTTTTAAAGAATTATCAGATACAAGTATCAAAACTACAGATGATATTAGAGAAAAGTTTGATATACCAGTTTTGGGTATGATACCTGATAAGAGTAAGGAAAAATAGGAGTTTTATATGAGTGATAAGAATAATTACTACACTTCCTCAGTCTACAATGAGGCTATTCGTTCTGTTAGAACTAATATACAATTTTCAGATATAGATAATAAAAATAGGATTTTTGCTATAACTTCTTCCAAGCCTAGTGAGGGTAAGACTACTGTAATTTATGATTTAGCCAAGTCCTTTGCCCAAAATGGGGACAAGGTTGCCCTTCTTGATTTTGACCTTAGAGCTCCTAAGGTTGGTAAGGTTTCTGGTATAGAGACCAACATGGGTGTAACTAATGTTATAACAGGAAAAGTCAGTTTAGATAAGGCGCTTATTAAGGATCAATATGAAGATAATTTATTTGTTTTATTGTCTGGTCCTGTTCCACCAAATCCTACAGAAATTTTAGCATCAGATCATGTTAAAGAGCTTGTTAGATTATTAAATGGGCAATTTGATTATGTTTTTATAGATACACCACCTGTCGGACTTTTTACTGATGCATCTATTGTATCTACCTTGTGTGATGGGGTAATCTTTGCTATTAAGTCTAATGATACTAAAATTGATGAAGTTAATCATGCCTTGGATAATCTTAAAAAAGTAAACGCTAAAATAATTGGGGCGGTTTTGACTTTTGCTGATGTAAAGGAATCATCTTATAAGGGATATTATTAAAATGATTGATATACACAACCATATAGTCTATGGTGTTGACGATGGGTCAAAAAGTCTTGATGAAAGCCTTAAGATGGTCGATATTTTTATGGAAAATGGCTTTACCGATATTATTGCCACAAGCCACTACGATCCAGGAAGGTACATGGTAAAGGCAAGTGAAATAAATGATAAGGTTAAAGTTTTAAATGAAGAGGTAAAAAAAAGAGGTCTTGATTTTAAAATTTATAAGGGACATGAAATTCAAATTCAGCCAGATTCTTTAAAAAAGATAAAAGAAGGTAAGCTTTTAAAGTTAAATGATTCTAGATATATTCTTTTAGAGCTTTCGTTTTTAAATAAGCCTACTTTTTTAAAAGATTTAATCTACAATATAGAGCTTGAGGGTCTTATTCCAATTATAGCTCATGCAGAAAGGTATCCTTATGTAGAAAAAAACATAGACTATCTTTTAGAATTTATAAAGATGGGTGCCTTGATTCAGGCTAATTATTCTTCTATAAGGTCACATAGGGATACTTTGACAGAGTTGTTGATGAGAAATATGGTTCATATTTTGGCTACAGACAGCCACCAAGCAGTGTGGAGGTCTCCAAATATTGGTGATTATAAAAAAGAAATAGCCGATATAATAGGTGATGAAAAGTTAGAGGTTTTATCAACTATGAATCCTAAGAAGGTTTTAGAAGATGAATTTCTTTCAAGCTCTTATGACTATATTATAAAGGCGGAAGACAAGCCAAAAAAGAGATCTATTTTTAGTTTTTGGAGAAAGAAATGAATTTAAAAAAAGTAATCCTATCTCTTTTTCTAATTATAATTCTTGCTTCTTGTAGTAAAAAGGAAGAGTCTTATGAAAAAAGAGATGTAAAAATCGATTCGGTTTTTGATAATGTTAATTTAAGTAAAGAAGATAAAAAAGATAATGAAGCTAAAGAAGATGTAAAAGAAAATTCTAATAAAGTAGCAGAAAATCAGGATAAGGCTGATGAAAGCACTGTGGCTAGGACTAATGCAGAGGTAAACTTAAGAGAGTCTCCTACAACAAAAGAGGATAATTTTATAACTTCTTTACCAAATAATGCAGAAGTAAATATTCTAGAAGAAGTTCAAGCCAATGGTGAAGCTTGGCTTAAGATTTCCTATAAGGGTAGGGAAGGCTTTGTAAAAAGTGATTTTGTAAATAGATAGTTTTTGCCCTGGTAAAATATGAATATATTGTAGCTTAATTTTATAAATTTATCTATATATTATAGCTTATATATATTCTGATTTATACCAAGATATTGTTTTTTTATAAAATTTAATATATGTTTTTTATGAGAGGGATTGTTTTAGATTTTCATAGCTAAAGAGAATATCGACTATCAAATCATCTTCTACATAGTCCTTATTTTGACAATTTCTCTTATATAGGAATTTTCTATAAAACTATATCTAACTTAGACTTGATACTTTATGCACTATTATTAGCTTATTCAGCTATCAATCAGTTAAAGATTTGGATTTTTTTAAATATCTAAAGATATCTGTTATTAAACTCAGTGCTCTTATTAGAAATCATTTTTGCTTACTTTTTTAAAATATTGTCTTGTAATTAATAGTAATATCTATAAGTAAATAAAAAACCCGGTTTAATACGGGTTTTTTATGTGGTCTTATTTGCCTAATTCTGATATTTCATATACGCCTATGTCTTTTTGGTCAAAGTCTTTTGCCTCTACTCTTAACCTTGCTTTTATTGTATCAAGACTTGTTATAGTTTCTATACCATGTTCTATGGCAGCTCTTCTTATTTTGAAACCATCTCTTTGGCTATCTCCACCCTTGGTCGGGGTATTTATTATTATATCAAGTTTTCCTTCTTTGATAAGGTCTAGTATATCTTTTTTATCTTGGTCTATTTTTGCTACAGTTTTAGTTTCTATACCATTTTTATTTAAGAATTTAGCAGTATTTTCTGTAGATATAAATGAATAACCCAATTCTTTCATTATTTTTGCGATTTCAAGAAATTCTTCTTTGTCAGAGTTTTTGATTGAAGCTAGAACTTTTTTATGATTCTTGCTTATAGGTTCACCACTTGCTTCATAACCCTTAAAAAGGGCTTCATCTATGTCTTTTCCTATACCTAGAACTTCCCCTGTTGATTTCATTTCAGGTCCTAGAGAAATTTCTACACGATTGAGCTTGTCTAGGGAAAATACTGGGACCTTTACACAGGTCATCTTGCTTTCTTTGTAGATTCCTGTACCATATCCTAGGTCTTTTAGTTTATCACCAAGCATTATTCTTGTTGCTATATCAACTATTGGTACTGTAGATACCTTTGATATGTAGGGAACAGTTCTAGATGCTCGTGGATTTACTTCAATAATATAAAGATCGTCTTTGTATTCTATAAATTGTATATTTATCATTCCCTTAACATTAAGCTCTCTGGCAATTTTTTTAGTATAGTCGTAGATTTTTTCTTTTATTTTATCAGAGATATTGATTGATGGATAGATTGAGGTTGAGTCTCCAGAATGTACCCCCGCCCTTTCTAAGTGCTCCATTATTCCTGGAATAAGAAAATCTTCACCATCTGATATAGCATCTACTTCTATTTCACGACCTATGAGGTATTTGTCTATAAGTACTGTATTTTCCTTATCTCTCTTGAATGCTTCTTTTAGGTATTGTTCTAGTCTATTTTTTTCATAGCTTATTTCCATTCCTTGTCCACCAAGAACATATGATGGTCTTATTAGGACTGGATAGCCTAGTCTTTCTGCAACATTAAGACCTTCTTCAACGCTTGTAACTCCTGCTCCCTTTGGCCTATTGATATCAAGTTTTTCAAGAAGTTTTTCAAATTTTTTCCTATCTTCTGCCCTGTCTATAATATCAAAGCCTGTCCCTATAATGTTGATGTGATGTCTGTCTAAGTTTTTAGCAAGTTTTATGGCAGTTTGTCCACCAAAGGCGAGGATAACTCCTTCTGGATTTTCTTTTTTTATGATACTAATAACATCTTCATCTGCAAGCGGCTCAAAGTAAAGTTTGTCTGATGTATCAAAGTCTGTAGATACTGTCTCTGGATTATTGTTAATAGTTATTGTTTCAATTCCCATTTTGATTAAAGTTTTTATAGCATGAACTGAACAATAGTCAAACTCTATACCTTGTCCAATCCTTATAGGACCTGATCCTATTACTATTACTTTTCTCTTATCAGATATTTCAGACTCATCTTTACCTACATATGATGAGTATATGTATTGGCCATTTTTCCTAAAGGCTGATACATCAAGTTTCCTGTATTTTGGATAGATTTTATTTTCTTTTTTTATTTTTGCTATATCGTGACTGTGGCAGCCTATAAGCCTTGCTATTGTTTTATCAGAAAAACCATCTTCCTTTAATTTTCTTAAATATTTACTATCAAGGTCTTCTAGGCATAGTTTTCTAAGTTTTTCTTCATCATCGATGATTTCTTTTATAAGTTTAAGAAAGTAGTTTTCAATTCTTGTTATATCATGTACTTCTTCTATACTGTGACCACGTCGGATAAACTCTGCAAGGTCAAAGAGTCTTTCATCATCAGGATTTTGCATCCTTGATATAAGCTCTTGATCTGATTTTTCTTTTGAAAACTCCGATTCAAGAGAGGTTTTTCCTATTTCAAGACTTCTAATTCCCTTAAGAAGGGCTTCCTTGAAGTTGTGTCCAATTGCCATAACTTCACCAGTTGCCATCATCTTTGTACCGAGTTTTCTCTTTGCATTTTTGAACTTATCAAATGGCCATTTTGGAATTTTAACTACTACATAGTCACATTTTGGTTCATAATTTCCAAGTGGCTTTCCAGTAGTTTCATTTAAGATATCAGAAAAGTTAAGACCAAGGGCAATCTTTGTAGCAACCCTTGCTATAGGATATCCTACAGCCTTACTGGCAAGGGCAGATGAGCGAGAAACTCTTGGATTTATTTCGATTACTGCATATTCATCATTTTCCTTGTTGTAGGCAAGTTGTACATTGCATGCACCTTTTACACAAATTGCCTCTACTATATCTAAAGATGCCCTTTTAAGTTTATCTACGATTTCTCTTTTAAGACTTTGACAAGGAGCAACTACTATAGAATCTCCTGTATGTACTCCAACAGGATCAACATTTTCCATATCACAAACTACAATTTTTTGACCTATATTGTCTCTTAAAACTTCAAACTCTATCTCAAGCCAACCTTTAATGGATTTTTCTATTAAGCATTCTGTAATAGGGGAAAGGGAAAGGCCAAGGGATAGGACTTCCCTTAATTCTTCTTCGTTATTTGCAAATCCACCACCAGTTCCACCTAGGGTATAGGCTGGTCTTATAACTACAGGATAGCCGATTTTTTTGGCTAATTTTACACCTTCATCAAGCTTATGACAAATCTCAGATGCGATAAGAGGTTGACCAATTTCTGACATAGTTTGTCTGAATAGGTCCCTATCTTCCCCTTTTTCTATAGCTTTAATATCAGTTCCAATAACCTTAATCCCATACTTGTCAAGGATTCCATTTTCATTAAGCTTAAGTGTCATATTGAGAGAAGTTTGTCCTCCCATTGTGGCTATAATTGAATCAGGTCTTTCAATTTCTATAATCTTTTCTACACTTCTAAGGGTGATAGGTTCTATATAGGTTTTGTCAGCAACATTTGGGTCAGTCATTATAGTAGCAGGATTTGAGTTTATGAGAACAGTTTCAACTCCACATGCTTTCAAAGTCTCACAGGCTTGGGTTCCTGAGTAATCAAACTCGGCTGCTTGTCCTATGATAATTGGACCTGAACCTATAACTAGGGTCTTTTTTACTGAAATTTCTTTGGACATATTAACTCCTTCTTATTTTCGAGAAATACAATTTTTCCTTAAAATTGGGCAAAAAAATTTTGCGATTAACTAGAAGTAAGTAAAAAAATTTACATACTATTAAAAATAGGCAAAAAAAATTTGTAAGAAAGCCTAGCAAATATGGGCAAAACTTTCCTTTTCAAACTTTTAATTTATTTTCTTAATAATTAAAACACTTTTTAAAAGATAAATCAAGAAAAAATTTAAATTTATTTAGAAATACAATATTTCGAATATGATATGTAAAATATCACTTTAATCTAATATCTTTAACAAGTTTATCAAAAATAAACAAATAAAACTTTGTTTATATTTTAATAAAGCTTTAATTGAGAGAGGTAAAAACTTTAAAATTGTATACCCTTAGATTTTGTATAATTTAGTAAAGATATTTTTAGAATTAAAACCTGCAAAATATTTTCAATATAATAATCTGAAAATTTATTATTGGCTTATATATTTTTAATATTTATTATCTATTTTATATAATTTAATTATCTTAAAAAATATATCATATAGCTAAGAAAAGTTAACTTTTAACAATGTTATCAAATTAACATTAAAATAATGTAAGATAAAAATAATGTTGACAAAAATATACAAAGATATATAATAACTGTAGTGATAAAATATTAACAAATAAAATACATATGGAGGAGTATATGACTTATAGTACATTTCAAGTACCTAGAACTATTGTTCATGGAGTAGGTTGTCTAAAATACCTCAAAAACTTAGAAGGAAAGAAGGCAGTTCTTGTTACAGGTGGATCTTCAATGAAAAGATTCGGATTTTTAGATAAGGCAAAGGCTTATCTTGAAGAAGGTGGATTTGAAGTTTTAATTATTGATGGAGTGGAACCAGATCCATCAGTTAAAACTTGTCTTGAAGGTGGAAAGAAGATGGAAGAGTTTGGCCCTGATTGGATAATTCCTATAGGTGGGGGCTCTGCTATGGATGCTGCTAAAGCTATGTGGATTTTCTATGAACATCCTGGATATAGTTTCGAAAAGCTTGCAAACTTTGACAACCCACCACTTAGAACTAAGGCAAGAATGGCTTGCATCCCATCAACATCAGGGACAGCTTCAGAGATTACAGCTTTTTCAGTTATTACTGATACAGAAAATGAAATCAAATACCCATTAGTACATCCAGACTTTGTACCAGATGTAGCAATTTGTGATCCAATTATAGCAAGTAAAATGCCTCCAAAGATTACAGCTCAAACAGGTATGGATGTTATGACTCATGCAGTTGAGGCTTTCGTATCTACAAGTGCAGATGACTATTCATCACCACTAGCTATAAGGGCAATTGAACTTGTTTTTGAAAATCTTAAAAAAGCTTATGACAATGGAGAAGATCTTGATGCAAGGGAGAAGATGCATGATGCATCAACTATAGCTGGTATGGCATTTTCTAATGCATCCCTTGGTATAGTTCACTCTATGGCTCATAAAATTGGTGGAATCTTCCACTTAACACATGGTGAAGCTAATGCAATAATGCTTCCATACATCATTGATTACAATAGAAAATCTACAGATAGATATGATGTGATTGAGAAAATTCTTGGTATAGATGATCTTGCAGAAGAAATTAGAAAATTAAACAAGGCTGTTGGAATCTCAGCAAATATAAAAGATGGCAAAAATACTATAATAAAGGAAAATGAATTTTTAGAAGTACTTGATAAAATGAGTGAAAATGCCTTTAAAGATGCATGTACCCTAACAAATCCTAGAGAAACTTCAGCAGAAGATATTAAGAAGATTTACGAAGCTTCATACTACGGAAAAGAAATAGACTTCTAAATCCAAAAAATACTTAATATACTAATATAAAACCTAATAAAATCGATATAAAAACCGGGCGCCACCCGGTTTTTTGTGTAAGGAGTCAATACAAAAATTATTGTTATATTAAATTTTATTGTTTTTTTGAAAATTAAGCGAGAAATTTACGTTTATAATATAAAAACTAAAGAATAAACTAAAGATATCTAGAATTTTTAATTTATATGGGTATATTTATTCTATAAATTAAAAAAACATAGAAAATTAAATAAAGTATATATTATGGATTATATTTATAAAATATACTATCAAGATAGAAATAAATATAAAGATGTATATAAAAATAGGGTAAGTAACGAATTAGCTTTTCTTACTGATCTTTCTATACTTCATAAAAATCATGCCAAATCAAATGTATATTTTTTGCCTAATATTAACACATGGAATAATCTAGAAAAGATTAGAGAAAATGATAATATTCTTATAAATATTAAAATGAATTCCCAAGTCATGTACATGAGTCACTTATTATAGATGCTATATCTAGTGAACTTCAAAGACTTCTTCTTATTGGATTCATACCAAACTCTATATATTTATATAACCTTGAAATTACAAGAAATGAAATTATTGATATTTTGAAAAAAGAAAGATACCCAGTAAGTAGAATAAAAAAAGGTCTTGATAAATTAGTAAATTCAGGATATATAAGCGTGGTGAGAAAAAGGCTGTTATCATATATATAATTATGATTAGATTAGCAAAAGGGATAGCATTATACCTTTTGCTATTTTATTTTAAAATGTTTAGACTAGTTGATAAATTAAGAATAAGCGTGTATAATACAAAATAAGTAAATAGGACTTACAGGGTTTCCAGTAGAAGAAAGTAAAAATCTTCGAATTACAAAATTCTTTGTCCAAGGTTGACTTTCTACCTAGTGAAAGTGACGAGTATAAAAAGAAGTGGTACCGCATATACATGCCTTCTTAGTACTCTTTTTTTGTGCTCAAATTTAAGAAAAGGAGAATAAAATGAAATTTCAATACCCAAAAGAATATGACTCAGTATTTGATGAGTTAAAAGATCGTGGATATTTTGAAGCAGCCACAGATGAAGAAGAATTAGCCAAAAAATTAAAAGATGAGAAGCTAACATTTTATTGTGGTTTCGATGCTACAGCTGATTCTCTAACTGTTGGCCACCTTATTCAAATTATGGTAATGATGAGAATGCAAAACTACGGTCACAGACCAATCGCCCTACTAGGTGGAGGTACTACAATGATAGGAGATCCATCAGGAAGGTCAGATATGAGAATGGTTATGACTAAAGAAAGAATAGATCACAATGCCCAATGTTTCTATAACCAATTCCAAAGATTTCTAGAATTTGAAGATGAAGGAGAAGATACAGGCGAGAAAGCTATAATGGTAAACAATGGAGATTGGTTACTCAAGCTTCCATTTGTAGAATTTTTAAGAGATGTAGGAAGTAATTTCCTTGTAAATGAAATGCTTAAAAAAGATGCCTACAAGAATAGGATGGATAAGGGACTTACCTTCTTTGAATTTTCATACATGCTACTTCAATCATATGACTTCTTAGAACTTTATAGGAGACATAATTGTACTCTTCAAATTGGTGGTTCTGACCAATGGTCAAACATCATAGGTGGATATGATTTAATAAGAAAAAAAGAAGATAAGAAGGTATATGGTATGACCTTCAAACTTCTTACAACTGCTGATGGAGTTAAGATGGGTAAAAGCCAAAAGGGAGCTGTATGGCTTGATGAAGAAAAAACATCAGCATATGAACTTTTCCAATACATGAGAAATGTAGATGATAGGGATGTTGAGAAATTTTTACTAATGCTAACTTTCCTTCCAACAGATGAATGTAGAAGACTTGGAAATGGCAAAGATGCCAAAGAAATAAACCATGCAAAAGAAGTTTTGGCTTATGAAGTTACAAAGCTAATCCATGGAGAAGATAAGGCAAAAGAAGCCTTAGAAGCATCAAAAGCCTTGTTTAGTGGAGCTGGAGATGAATCAGCAATGCCTACAACAGAAATTAAAAAAGATGAACTTCCAATGGGAATCTTAACCCTCCTTACAAAATTATCTCTTACAAAGTCAAATTCTCAAGCAAGAGATACCGTAAAGGGTGGTGGAGTTTCAATAAATGATGAAAAAATTACAGATCCTAGATTTGAAATAAATGAAGACTTATTTAAAGATGGAAAAATAATAGTAAAAAAAGGTAAAAAGAGCTTTCATAAGCTGACAATAAAATAAAGAAAAAGACTTCCAAGTCAAAACTTGGAAGTTTTTTTCTTTTCTATTCTAATTTCTATATTAAAATTAAAAAGTGAATTTTTTTATCTTGTCATATAATGTTATAAAAGGGAGGATTTTTATGAATAAAGAAATGTTTTTAATAATGAAAAATGCCCCTGACTTTATAGAAGCTTTAGATCAAAGTGTTGGATCTACTCCAAAGGCTTTAAAGTCTTATGGAATAGAAGAAGATAAGGGTTACTATATGCAAATATTTGACTCAGCCTATATAGAAAAATCCGAAAACTTCCCTGGAAAGGCTGAAGAGCTAGATGAGCTTAAAAATATATGCCAGATGAAGATGTAGAAGAAAGAACCAGTGTAGTTCCAGAACTTATAAACACCTGTATGCCAGATAGCTTAGAAGAGCTTGCCTAAAAATTTGAGATAGAAGATGTAGATAGTTTTATAGAGCAAGTTAAAAGATACAATGAATTTTGTGACAAGGGAAAAGATTTAGAATTTGGAGTAGATATAAAATATTTAACAAAAATTGATACCTATCCTTATATTGGAATTCATAGACAAGTTGGCTATGGGTGGAGTTGATATTTACGAAAAATCAAACTGCCAAGAGAAGATGGCTGAAAAATAAATAATGTATTAAGACAAAGTCCAAATAGGACTTGGTGTTTTTTGGATTTATTAAATAATTTTCGCCTTAAAATATATAAAAAAAATCCCAAATATTGTACAAATTTGCTATAATATATGTAAGCTATAAAATGTAGAAGGGAGAATTACAGTAGCAAATGAAGTCAAATAATTTAAAAAAATTAGTATTATTAGCAGCTATTTCAACATCTGTCCTTATACAAACAGACAATGTTTCTCATGCAGATACTAATAAAAATAATATTGAAGACAAAAATGAAGTAAGCCCTCAAAATCTTAATAAGGCTCAAGATGAACTAAATAAGGCCGAGTCTGACCTAATTAAGGCAGATAATGATCTAAAAAATGAAGAAAAATCATATAAGGACTTATCAGAAAGTGAAAAAAAACTTGAAGAAGATAAGAAAAACGCTCAATCTAAAGTAGATATAAGCAAGGATAATTTAGAAAAAGGCGTAGAAGATAATAAGAAAAATTATGAAAATACTTTAAAAGAAGCCCAAGCTAGTCTAGCTAAGGAAAAAGAAGACTTAGAAAAGGCTAAAAAAGAAGAAAGCATATCAAAAAAAGAACTAGAAGAAGATACTAAGGCTAAAGAATCTGAAGAGAAAAAAGCTAAGGAAAATAACAAAAAGGCCTTAGATGAAAAGAAAAACCTTGAAAGTCTTGAAAAAAGTTTATCAGACAGGAATAAGGAAAAAGAAAATCTTGTAAATAATATCTCACAAAAAGATAAGGCTATAAATGATAAGACAAATTCATTAAACAAGGACAAAGAAAGTGTTCAAAGTAATAAAGCAAATATTGAAAAAATCAATAAAGAGATAAAAACTTTAGAACAATCTATAGAAAATTCATCTAAAACCATAGAAGATCTTAAAAAATCTTTAGACGATTATAATAAGACTTCTGATGAAGTTAAAAAAATCAAAGAAGAACTTAGCTTAAAAGAAGATGAACTTAAAAAAATCGAAGATAATATAAAGTCAAAAGATGTAGAAATCACAGGTTTAGAAAATAAGCTAAGTGAAGTTAATAAGTCTATAAAAGATATTGAAAATTCTATCAAAGAAATTGATAAAAAAATATCATCATTAAACAATGATAAGTCTAAATCTCTAACTGACCTAGCCAAGGCAAATGATGATATTTTAGAAAATCAAAATGACCAAAAAAGACTTATTAAAGATAATAATGATATAGAAAGTGCTATAACAGAAAATATAAAAAATATTGAGCCTATAAAAGAAGAAAAAGCTAAAAAAGATCAAAGTTTAGCTGACTTAAAAAATCAAGAAAAATCCTTACTTGATGAAATAAATAAAAGAAAAGCTGATCTAGAAAATCTCAAAAATTCTGCTACAAAAACTATAACAGAAGAAGATAAAAAGAAAGCCCAAGCTCAATGGGATAAGGGTTCAGTAGGATTTTTTGAGAAGATGGGCTCACAAAAGGCTCTAGATGTATTTACAAAACTTCCTATACCAAAAGATGCTAGCCACAAAGAAAGACTTGATGAAATAGGAGCAGAGTATTTAGAAAAAAACAAGCTAATAGGTAAAGAGGATTCAAGAAAACTTGAATACATGAAAAAATCAATCGAATCTTTAAAAATAGTAAATGCAAAAAGACAAAAAGATGGTGGAATTGATGGTAAGAAATTAAGTGTTTTAAAAGTAAATGATTATGTAATGGCTGTTGCACAAGCTAATGCAAATTATTCAGCCAATAAAATGGATCATGCTAAAATTCATGACCAAACATTTGAAAATTTAGCTTGGAATCCTAATTTTAATGCAGGTAAATCAGATTATCCAAATATAGAGAGTCCATTAGAAGGATGGTGGGATATAGAAAAAAAAACATTCGATTATCTTAGATCCATAGGGGTCAATTCTAGAATGGATATGCAAAAGTATATAGCAAACCATAAAAATGAATTAAAACAATTAGGATATGAACCAAAAGTAGGACATTATACAACTTTAGTAGATGATAATATGTATAATAATTTTAAATTTGGCGATTCAATTAGTGCAGGTTACGCTATAAGAGAAGGATTATACGGTTATGTTCACTCCGTAGTTTTAAATCCTGAAGCAGATAATGAAAAATTATATTCAATAGAAGACTATGAAAAAAGACTAGATGACTATATGAAAGACCTCAAAGATACTATAAATGGGGTAGCTAAGCTTGATGAAAAAACAAGTCGAGAAATAAAAGAACTTGAAGCTAGAATTAAAGATCAAGAAAATGCTCTTAGCCGAAAAAGACAAGAAATTAAAGCCTTAGAAGAAAATATAGCTGTATTAGATGATCAAATTAGTGCAAATAATCAAATAAACAAAGACAATAAAGAGATAATAAAGAAAAATAAGGTGGATTTAGAAAAGCTAAAAACTGATAAAATAGCTCTTGATAATAAGGTTAAAACTTTAAAAGAAAATATAGCTAAGCTCGATGGAAAAATCTCAGATGAGAATAGCAGGAAAAAAGAAAAGCAAAATAAATTGTCTGAACTTACAAAAGAATCCAAAACTTTAAACGATTCACTAAAGATTAAGAAAGATGAAAAAAACACCTTAAATAACCAAAAAAGTGATTTGGCTAAAAATATAAAAGAGCTTAATGATAAAATTCAAAATTCATCATCAAATTCAAAAGAATTAAGTGAAAAAATAAGATTAGAAGAAGAAAATCTTAAAAATCTAAAAGATAAAAGGGATACAAAAGTTAATGAAGTAAAAGCTTTAGAATCTCAAAATGAAGCTCTTAATAAGGATATTAATGACCTTTATGAAAGTGTAAAAATATTAGAAAATGAAAAGGCAAATTCTCAAAGACTTTTAGATGATAAAAATAAAGAAATAAAAGCAAATGAAGAAGATATTTCTAACAGTAAGGCTAGCTTAAAGGCATTAGAAGAAGAACTAAATAATTTAAAACTTAAAGAAGAAAAACTTAAAGCTTCTAAAAATAAAAATGACCAAGATAAGGCCACTATTAAAAAATTAGAAGATAAGATTAAATTAACTAATGAAAAATATAGTAAATTAGAAAAATTATTGCAAATGGCTAAAGCCATAAACTTAGATAATCCTCAAAGTTTTGAAGATTTTGATAATATAAAAGCTTTATATAAAGTATTTAAAGAAAGTCAAAAATCCTTAGATGATATAAATAATTTACTTAAGGAAGTAAAAGATAAAAAGAAGCTTAGTAAAGATAAATTAGAAGAATTAGAAAATCTTTATAAGAAAGCCAAAGCCTCTTATCTAGATTTTCAATTATTAGTAGATAAGCTAAAAGAAGAAAAATCTGAACTTGAAAAACAAAAATTATTAGAGGATGAAGAAAAAGTTGAGCAACCTTCTAAGAATGTAGAAAAAGAAGAAGAAAATAAGGTAGATGAAAAAGATCCAGAAACTAAAGATAAATATGAAAATAGCAGTCAAAAAATAAACAATAGAAAAAAATCTAATCAAAAACAAAGTTCAAAGGAAATAAAATACA
Organism: Anaerococcus porci; assembly: GCF_034090325.1. Lineage (NCBI taxonomy): Bacteria > Bacillati > Bacillota > Tissierellia > Tissierellales > Peptoniphilaceae > Anaerococcus > Anaerococcus porci. The sequence continues at coordinate 51,462 of NZ_JAXDSU010000065.1, read as the reverse complement.
CTTATGAAAAGAAAAATCCTAAAACAGGAGTATCAAGTGGTCTATTAAGTCTAGTAATAGGATCAATTAGCTCTGCTGCAAGCTTTGTTTTAAGAAAAAAAGAAAAATAATAAGATAAATTTATAACTGACATCAAGAGTTAATCAAGGTGTCAGTTTTTTTGTCTAAATCATTCTCCCTTTGGGTCTCATTGATTAAAGTAAGTGAAAATGTTTAGTATTTAAGTAAAGTTTGCTAATATTTTATTTTCCATTATAGGCAGGCTTTAAACTGAAATCTATTTTAGCTTACATAGCTTTATTAAAAATTGGAAAATAAGGACAAAAAGGCTATAATAAGGATAGATATAATTAAAATTTTAGATATACTTAATAGTATTTTAATTAAAGGAGAGTTTATGGATAAACAAGCATATTATATAACAACACCAATATATTATCCAAATAGTAACCTACATATTGGTAATATTTATACTTCTGTTATAGCAGATGTTTTAAAAAGATATAAAAATTTACAAGGCTATGATGCCTTTCTTACAACTGGAACAGATGAACATGGTCAAAAGATTATGAATGCAGCCTTATCTCATGGGAGCCAACCTCAACAATTTGTAGATAAAATAGCTGGAGAAACTAAGCTTTTACTTAAAAAACTTGATATAGATTATGATTCATTTATAAGGTCAACTGATCCAAAACATGAAGAAAATGTACAAAAGATATTTCAGTATCTTTATGACAAGGGTGATATTTATAAGGGAGAGTATGAGGGATATTACTGCGAATCATGCGAGTCTTATTTTACAGAAAGTCAGCTAGATAATGGAAACTGTCCAGATTGTGGACGAAAAGTTGACTATCACAAGGAAGAGTCTTATTTTTTTAGACTTTCAAAATACACAGATAAATTAAGGGAACTTTTCAAAGACCACCCAGAGTTTCTTGAGCCTAAATTTAGGCAAAATGAAATGTTGAATAATTTTATAAATAAGGGACTTGAGGATTTGTCAGTTACAAGAAACACCTTTGATTGGGGTGTAGATGTTCCGTTTGATAATGAACATGTTGTTTATGTATGGATAGATGCACTTTCATGTTATCTTACAGCAATAGGATATGGTTATGACGAAGAGAAATTTAACAAATATTGGCCTGCATCAGTTCACTTGATTGGAAAGGATATAGTAAGATTTCATACTATAATTTGGCCTGCACTTTTGATGGCACTTGATATGCCACTTCCTAAAAAAGTTTTTGCTCATGGTTGGATTTTATTTGATAATGATAAGATGAGTAAGTCTAAGGGAAATATTATGTATCCAGAACCACTTGTTGAGCTTTATGGAACAGATGCCCTAAAATACTTCCTACTTCGCGAATTTAACTTTGGATCAGATGGAAACTTTTTATCTAAGAAATTCATGGATAGGTACAATTCTGATCTTGTAAATGACCTAGGAAACCTTCTTTCAAGAACTATTTCAATGATTTCAAAGTACAATGGTGGAGAAATAAAAAAAGGCAAGGAATTTGATGCTTTTGATGAAGATCTAATAAGACTTGCAGGTCTTACTTATGATAAGTTCACATCTTTGATGGATGAATTCAAATTCAATGAAGCTCTAGAAGTTTTATGGAATTTTGTAAGAAGATCTAATAAGTATGTAGATCAAACAGAACCTTGGATTTTAGGTCGTGAAGAAAAATATGATAGACTAAATACTGTTTTATATAATCTTGCAGAAAGTTTAAGAATTATAGCTCAACTTGTTGAGCCAATTATGAGAAATACAACTAGTGAGATTCTAAAACAACTAGGTGTAGAAAATTTTGGCTTTGAATCAGCTAAAGAATTTGGCCTTATAAAAGAGAAAACAAAGGTGAACAAAGGTAAAAACCTATTCAATAGGCTTGATACAGAAGAAGAACTTAAAAAACTTCATGACTTAAATAACAAATTAGTTGAAGAAAGACTTGGAGTTAAAATGGATGAAGATGACAAAAAAGAAAAAGAGGATAAGGTAGAAATCAAAATAGATGATTTTGATAAGCTTGACTTAGTTGTCGGTAAAATTCTTGAAGCAAAGGAACATCCAAATGCTGACAAACTTTTAGTTTTCAAGATTGATATAGGAAGTGAAAAGAGAACTATAGTCTCTGGTATTAAAAAGTTCTACAAACCAGAATATTTGGTTGGAAAAAATGTTGTAGTAATCAAAAATCTTAAACCTGTAAAAATGAGAGGAATACTTTCAGAGGGTATGCTACTTGCAGCAGGAGATGAAGCTGTTCTTCTTACCACAATAAAAGATGTAAAACCAGGTACGGTGATATCTTAATGGATTTAATTGATTCACATGCTCATTTATTAAGTGATGATTTTAATGATGACAGATCTTTTCTTATAAGGGATCTGTCTAATTTTGGTGTAAATTATGTAATAGTGCCATCAGTAAACCTTGAAAATTCAAGACAAATTGTTAAATTTTGTAATGAATATGACAACATTTATGGAGAGGTTGGATTTCATCCATCAGATGTGCATGAATATAGAGATGGGGATATAGAAAGATTAGAAGAGCTTTGTGAGAATGAAAAAGTTGTTGCTATTGGAGAGATAGGTCTTGATTATTATTGGAGAGACGATGATAAGAATCTACAAAAGGATATCTTTATTAAACAATTAGAGCTTGCAAGAAAAGTAGATCTTCCGGTTGTAATTCATTCTAGAGATTCTATTGATGATTGTCTTGATGTACTTAAGAACTTTCCTGATCTAAGTGTTCAAATTCATTGCTTTTCTTATACTTATAATCATCTAAGAGAGTGTATGAAAAGAGGATACTATATTTCAATTGGTGGGGTAGTGACTTTTAAAAATGCAGAAAATGAAAAAAATGCAGCTATAAATGTAGATTTGGATAAGCTTATGCTTGAAACAGACTCACCTTATCTTACACCAGAGCCATATAGGGGCTATAGAAATGATCCAAGAAAGATAGTAGAAGTTGCAAGAGAAATTGCGAGCCTAAGAGGTATGAAACTATCAAAGCTTTGTAAGAAAACTTCTAAAAATGCCAAAAGATTTTTTAATATAGGATAGATTATGATAAAAGAAACAATAGTAGTTGAAGGAAAAGATGATATTACTAATATTAAATCTGCCATAGATTGTGAGCTTATAGCAACCAATGGTCTTGCTTTTGGACATGATTTAATAGATAGATTAAAAGAGATAGACAAAAGATGTGGGATTATTATATTTACAGACCCAGACTTTGCCGGAAAAAAGATAAGGGAAAAGATTGCAAAAGAAATACCAAATGCAAAACATGCCTTTCTTGATAGGAATAAGGCAATAAAAAAAGGAGATTTAGGTATTGAGAATGCTTCAAAAGATGATATAATAAATGCTTTAAAAAATGCTCATGCAAGTACTAGACAAAGAAGAGAAGAATTTACAATCAAAGACCTACTAGATAATAACCTAACCTTATCTAAATCTAGCAAGGAAAGACGAGCAAGACTTGGAGATATTCTATCTATAGGATATTTTAATTCAAAACAACTCCTATCAAAACTAAATTCCTTTAATATAAGCCGAGAAGAATTTGAAAGTGCAGTAAAAAAGATATGAAAAAACTATATTCACCAAAGACAATAAAAGATATCCAGAAACTATATGGATTTAAATTTACTAAGTCTCTTGGGCAAAATTTCCTTATAGATAAAAACTTTGTAGATAAAATAATAGACTTATCTGAAGTAGAGGGAGAAAACATCCTAGAAATAGGACCGGGAATCGGAACAATAAGCCAAGAGATGGCTAAAACTTGCAAAAAACTTGTAGTAATAGAAATTGATAAAACCCTTATTCCAATTCTTAAGGATAATCTTGGAGAATTTTCAAATATTGATATAATAAATGCCGATATATTAAAGATAGATTTAGAAAAAGTTGTAAAAGAAAACTTCAATGGAGAAAGCTTTAAGGTCGTGTCAAATCTTCCTTACTATATTACAACTCCAATCATAGAAAAACTTGTTGAAAATGATCTAGCTTGTAAAGATATGACTATAATGGTACAAAAGGAAGTTGCAGATAGGATGAAAGCTGACGAAAGCATGAAAGATTATTCTTCTCTTTCTATATTTATAAAATTTTATTCAAATCTTATAAGTGGCTTCAAGGTTCCTAAATCAGTTTTTATGCCACAACCAAAGATAGATTCCCAAGTTTTAAAACTTGATTTAAGAATCTATGATAAAGATGTTGATAGGGATATTTTATTTAAACTTGTAAGGGCAGGATTTAATAAAAGGCGAAAAACTATCTTAAATTCTCTATCAAGTGTTATTGAAAAGGAAAAACTTAGGGAGATTTTTGAAAAATTAGGATTAAAGGAGAATTTAAGGGCTGAAAATCTATCCCTAGATGACTTTATTAAGATAAGCAATGAACTTGACAATTGAAATTAGCTATCAATTTAGTATAATATCTTATACAGAAAAAGATTTTAAGAAAAACAAAAGGAGATTTTATGAGTAAAGTAACAATATATACATCAAATACATGCCCACATTGTAAGGCAGCTAAAAATTATTTAAGAGAAAATAATATAGACTTTGAAGAAAAAAATGTAGATGAAGACAGATCAGCTATAGACTATCTTGTTGAAAAAGGATATAGAGGAGTTCCTGTAATAAACATAGATGGTGAAGATATGGTTGGATTTAACAAAAATCTAGTAGCTGAAAAGCTAGGATTATAAAACTAATATAAAAGAACCTTAGGGTTCTTTTTTAGTGCAGAAAAACTTATATATATTCAAATGAGTTAAGTATTAAAATTAAGGCTAAATTTATCTACTTTAAAACTATTAATTTCAAACTTATCTTTTTATTAAATTTTTAATGATTTATATATCAAACAAAAAAAATATTTTCAAACTTATTTACAAATAAATATTTATTAAAATAGATTGTATTCAAATAATAATTATATTGATAATCAATATCATTGACTTTTTTTAAATAGCACCCTATAATTTGACTTGACAAATATTAAATATTGTAAGGAGATAAAATGAAAAATAAAAACATAAAAAGAGCTATATCATTAACAGCTGTAGCTCTTGCACTTAATTTTGCACCTATTGTCAATAATAATACTAATAAAGAACAAATAAATATAAAAAATGAGAATATTAGTAGGCATAGAAGGTCACAATCAATTTCCAATAAGAACAATTATACTAAGATAAAGATAAATGGTGGCTATCTTGGTATTAGTGGGATTAATAAAGTAAAAATCAATGGAAAAGAATTAAATTACAGTTATATAAGCATCAATGGTGTAAAGGCAGGAAATCTAAAAGCAGATCCTAATTCATATGTTAAAGATAATAATGAATATGCTATTTATATTTTCCCGGCAGTTTCAAGTACAGATAAAATTGAATTTGAGGTATCTAAAGGATTTTTAGCTAAACCAATTTGGGTTGATTATAAAGAAAAGGGAGAAATTGATCTAACGGATGGAGGATATGCTGATTCTAAAGGAGAAAATAAAAAAGAAAATGAATTAAACCCCGTAATCAGACCTAATGAGAAAACAAAAGTAGATGATATTAAAAATCTAAGTGATGAAGTTATCAACAAGCTTATAAAAGAAGTTAAAGACTTAAATCCCAAAGCTGAAATAAGCAAAACAAGTGATGGTAAATTAAAATTTAAGTACAGTGATGATTCATCTAATGAAATAGAATTAAGCGATTTTTTTATAGAAAAAACGTCAGATGAGAAAATAGCTGATCTGAAAAAGGAAATAGAGAAAGCTAAAGAAGAACTATCAAAGGCAAACAACGATAAAGATAAAGCTATTAAGGAGAAAGAAACTGCAGAAAAAAAATTAAATGATGCAAAGGAAGCTGAAAATAAAGCAATTGAGGCTAAGAACCTAGCAGAGGCTAAGGTAAGCGAACTTGAGAAAGCTAAAAATTCCTCAGATCTTGAAATAGAAAGAGCTAAAAAAGAGGTAATAGATGCAAAGAATAAGCTTGTAGAAGCAGAAAACGCAAAAAAAGCAGCTGAAACAAGTCTAGAAAAAGCAAAAGAAGAAACAAATGCTGCTAAAAAAGAAGCTAGTGAAGCAAATGAGGCAAAAAAAACTCTAGAATCTCAAAAAGAGAGTCTTGAAATAGCAAAGGCTAATGTTGAAAAAGAGAAAAATAAGGTTGAAAGTGAAAAGAATGAGGCTATAAAGAGCTTAGAAAATGCAAGGACAGATTTTGATAAAAAATTAGCTGAAGCTAATAAAAAGCTAGATGATGCTAATAAGAAAGCTTCAGACAATAAAATTATATTAGATCAAAAAGAAAAAGAATTACAAGATGCAAATAATAAACTTACAGAAGCTCAAAAGAACCTAGAAATTCTTAAGAAATCAACAAGTACAACAGACAAACAAAAGGCTGAGCTTATAAAAAATCTAGAAAGTCTAAAAGAAGAATTAAAGACACTAAAAGCTGAAAAAGATGATGCTAATAAAAAATTAGAAGAAGCAGAAAAGGTCAAAAAGCAAGCTTTAAAAGAAAAAGAATTGGCAGAATCTCAAAAACTTGCAGCCGAAAAATCTAAAAATAAAGCTCTAGCAAAAAGTAAAGAATCAGAAAATAGCTTAAAAGAAGCCAATAATAAGCTTTTAAATAAAACTAATGAATTAGAAGGAATAAAAGATGCTTTGAAAAAGGCTCAAGATGCTGAAAAAATAGCTAGTGAAGCTAAAAAGAAGGCTGAAGATAAAATTGCTGAATTAGAAAAATCAAACAAAGCATCAGAAACAGAAAAAGCCCTAGCAAAAACTGAACTTGAAAAGCTTAAAAAAGACTTAAAAGAAAAAAGCAAGGAGTTAGAAAAAGCTAAAGAGGATGCAGCCAATTCATTAAAATTAGCTATCCAAAAAGCAGACGAGTCTATACAAGAAAAGGATAGGGAACTTATTAAGGCCAAAGAAGATGCCAAAAAAGCTCAAGATAAATTAAATGAACTCCAAAAATATCAAAATGTCTCAAAAGAGGAAATATCAAATATAAAAAATGAATTAGCTAAGGCAAATGATACAATTAAATCTTTAGAAAAAGATAAAGAAAATCTTAATGATGAGAAAAAGAAACTAGTAGAAAAAAATAATTCTATAGAACTTGCAAAAAATAAGGCCGAAAATGATAAAAATACTTTATCAGAAAAATTAGAAAAATCTAATAAAGAAATTAAATCTTTAAATGATGAAGTCAAGAGATTAAATAAGCTATCAAGTGATGCTGTTAAATCTCTAGATGACAAAACAAATGAGCTTATAAATACACAAAAATCATTAGAAGAAGCAAAGAAAAAGTTAAAGGAAGCTAAGGACAACGAAGCTAGTAAAGAAGAGATTATAAGCCTTGAAAAACAACTAGAAAATGCTAATACTCAAGTTAAAAAGCTAGAAAAACAAAAAGAAGAAGCAGAGAAAAAAGCAGAAAGCTCTAAAAAAGAAGCAGAAAATGCACAGGCTGATTTAAATAAGGCTAAAAATGACCTAGCTTTATTAGAAAAATCTAAAAACGAAGCCTTAGCCGGAAAGAAACAAGTAGAAGGTGAAAGAGATAAGCTTTTAGATGATCTATCAAATAAGAAAAAAGACTTAGAATCTGAAAAACAAAAAGCTCAAAAAGCTTTAGAAGATAAGAATAAGTCTGATAAAAAATTAGAAGAGGCCAACTTAGATAAGAAAAAGGCTCAAGACGATTTAAATAAGGCAAATGAAAAGATAAAGGGCCTTGAAAATGAAATTAATTTAGCAAATGATGTAAAAAATAAGGCTGAAAATAAAATTAAAGAATTAGAAAATAGTATATCTGATTTAAAAGCTAATGAAAACAAACTCATTGAAGAAAAAACAATTGCAAGTGACAAAATTGCAAATTTAGAATCTAATCTAGCTAAGGCAAAAAATGAGCTTCTAAATTCTGAAAATAAATTAAATGAGGCTTTAAATAAGGCTGAAACAACAGAAGAAGAGAAAGTAAATTTAGAAAAAGAACTAGATAATCAAAAGACTAAAGTAAAAGAATTAGAAAGCCAAAATGAAAGTGCAAAATCTGAGATTGCAAGATTAGAAAATGAATTAGCCGATGCAAATAATAAAAGAGCAAATGCTGAGTCTGAAAGGGATAAGGCCATAAATGAAGCTAATCAAGCAAAAGCTAAGCTTGAAAAACTTGAAGAAGAGAAAACTTATCTTGAAAATTCAAATAAAGAATTAAACGAAAAATTAAAAGAAGACACAGACAATAAGCTAAAGGTTGAAGAAGAAAATTCTAATGAAAAAGTAAATGAAATTTCAAATGAGAAAAAGACTGAAAAAGATACTGATATAGATAGAAATACATCAAAGCCATTAGATAATGATATAGGTAAAGAAGAAACTAAGCCAATTACAAATAAAGATGATAAAAAAGATCAAATGTCTAGCGAAAATAATGATACCCAAGATGATAAGGTATCTAATAATAAGCCTGGCTTAGAGAATAAAAATCAAGCTAAAGATTATAATAAAAAAACTATTAAAAATCCTAGTACATCAAAATATTCAAATGTAAAAACAGGAGTAGAATCTTCTCTTTCAAGCATACTTGTTCTAGCTATAAGCACAATAGGATTAAAATTAACTAAAAAAAGAAAATAATCAACTTAAAGACCAGATTCTTATTTGATCTGGTCTTATAATGAAAAAATAAAATAAAAATAAAAAAGGAGACAATATGAAAAGCATAAAAAAAGTTGTAGCTGTATCGGCTCTAGCTCTAGCTCTTAACTTTACAAGCCTAACAAGTAAGGCCGATAATATAAATACAATAGTATCAACCACATCAAATGGTATATATGGTTGTTCATTTACTTTCTCTAATAGGGATATTTTAGATAAGATTAAAGATGTGAAAATCAATGGAGAATCATATGAGAAAAGGGATGAGCAAATTGAGCTTAAAGATAAGGAAGGTTATAGTATAAACCAAGTAGATCCACAATTATTTATATCAAAATTAAAAAAGGGAGATAAGCTTGAAATTATAACAAGTGATAATAAGAAAATAAGCCTAAATATTGAAGATCCTAATAGATTTATGGGACTTATCTTTGCTAAAGATTCACTAAAAGAGGAGAAGCTATCAGACGAGAAGAAAGAAAATAAGATAGATGAGAAAAAAGAAGAAGTAAAAAAAGAAAACAACACTGACTCTATAGTAAAATCTTACAATGAAGATGTGTCTGACGGTTACATAGAACTTATGGATAACAGTCTTATAGGAAAAATTGATTCTATAAAAATAAGGGGAAAAGTCTTAGAAAAAGCTTCAAGTAAACTAGTAATATTTAATAGAGATGCCTATGCTATTTCAGATAACAAAATCTATATAAATAGATTAGCTAACAATGATATAGTAAGTATAAAAATAGCTGATAAAGACTATAATTATGTCTATAACAAAAGTAATAATAGTCTAAATATTACTGATAAGACACAAAGAATTTATAAGGTAAAACTTGTTGGAAGTTTTGAGCCAGCAGTCATTGGACAAAAAAAGTATGACGGAGTATCAGCGGCGACAGGAACGGCAACAAATAGTAAAAATTCAAATGTAAAAATTCTTGTAAGTGACAAAGAAAACCCAACAGACGAAGATTATAAGGAACTTAATGAGTTTAGAGATCTTAAGGTAAAAAATATAATCCTTAATGAAAAATCAGGGATGAAAGGAAAATATGATTCATATAGCTCAGCTATAATCCTAAATGGAGATCCTAAAGAAAAGGGAATATATCCTATTTCTGTACAATTAGTAGATAATATGGGAAACGAAATTACTACAAATTCTTTAGACTTTAAAATTTATAGGACAGATGAGTATCTATCAGATTTCATAAAAGAAGAAAACTTCAAAAAGACTAAAGATGGTAAATTTATGTGGGATATGAGTCCTTGGCTTATTACAAGATTTGCTAAGGATAAAGAAGTGGTTGAAGTTCCAAAAGATTTAAAAGCATGGTTTGGTTCCCATGAAAGTGGAAAGCTAGGAGAGCTTGGTTATCTAAATAAGGAAAAAACACAAACACTAATCGTAGGTAAGGGAAGAAATTTAACTATACAAAATATGAAAGTCTTATCATCGGTAAATATAATTGTTAAAGATGGTGGAATATTAAATGTAAGAGATTCTTCAATCTTTGGAAAAATAACTGTAGAAAACGGCGGAAGACTTTCTGTAAACTATGACCCATATAATAAAGAGTTTTTAAATGGAGCATCTATAAATGGTCAAATAGAGCTTAAAAAAGGCGGGATTTTAGAAAATTCTCTCATATATTCAAACACAAACTTTTTAACAGATTCAAATAAGGCAAATAAAAATGTTAAACCTGTAGTACTCGTAAGTGGAGATAGTAAGATTGTTGGAGAAGTTTATGTAAGAGGAGACGAAGCACCAACAGGAAAGGATCCTGAAACAAAAAGAGTCTATACTGGTCAAAATGCATTAAAGATAGAAAATGCTAAGTTAAGTATAGAAAAAGATTCTACACTAGGCCTATATGGGGCAGGAAGAATGGCTACAACATCTATTGGAGGGGATGCATTAATCCTTAATAATGGAAAAGTTGATGGAGAAGGTAGACTTATAGCTATAGGAGGAAGTGGACATTCATATGAAGGAGGAGCTGCTGTAAGTGGTAAGGGTGAGATATCTAATAAAGAAGCTTATCTAAAGGCAGGAAATACCTATGCCAGTGACGCTAAAAAAGCGAAAGCCTTTGATAGTGAAAATATAAAACTATCTAAACAAACTGTAGGATATGCCAAAGATAGTGAATACAAAAAACTTCAAAACGATGATGACCAACCAGGATATTGGCTAAGTTCTCAACAACCACCTAAAAATGAAAAACTTCCTAACTATGATAAGGAAAAGTTTGTATATAATGGCCTAGAAATAGAAAGGGAAAAGGAAAAATCTCAAGAAACTAATAGCAACAAAATAGAAGAAAAAGATTCTAAGATAGATAAAAATGAAGCCAAGCCATTAGATAAAAAACAAACAGATTATAATAAGCAAAAAGAAGAAACTAAGCCAATTACAAACGAAGATGATAAAAAAGATTCTAAAAAAGACTCAGATAAGAAGACAGATGTTGATGAAATAAAAGATGATAATTTAGATAAGAAGATAAAAGCTTTAAGTAATGAAAATGAAAAACTACAAAAAGATATAGAGAATCTTAATTCTCAATCCCAATCTCTTGAAAAAGAAATAGAAGTATCAAATAAGGAAAAAGATGAGGCTACTTTAGAAAAAGAAAAATGTGAAAAAGAATTAGAGAAAAAGGAAAGTCTTCTTAATGATGCGAACAATAAGCTAAATGAATTTAAAAACCAAGCAATAAATGATAAAGAAAAATCAGAAGAAGAAAAAGAAAAGCTTAAAGAGAACATAAGACTTCTAGAAGAAGCTAAAAATAAAGCCGAAGAAGATAAGAAACAAGCCTTAGAAAATCTAGAAAAGCTTAAAAATGAAAATGAAGCTAAGCTAAATGCTTCCTTAGAAAAAGAAAAAGTAGCTAAAGAAAAACTAGAAAAAGTTCAAAGTGAAAAGGAAATACTTCTAGATAAAGTAAAAAAATTAGAAGAAGAAAAATCATCTGTTGAAAAGAAAATGGAGGGGTTAAAGAATTCTAAAAATAAGAAAGATGAGGGTGTACAAACTGATAATAAAGAAAACACATCCTATAATAGCAAGTCAAATGGTTTGGAAAATAAAGAAGTAAAATCTAGTGAAAATAAAGATGAAGAATTTTCTAAAGAAAATGTTAAAAAGGGAAAAATGGTTACAAAGCCTAATAGTCAAGAAGGAAATTCAAAGGTAAATGGAAAAACACAAGTTTCTAATGCTAGTGAAAGCAACAATAAATCAAAAGAAGATAAAAATTCTAAAACTAACAATACAGAAGAATCTAGCTCAGAAATAAATGACAATTCTAACAACACAGATAAAAAAGATAAGCCTGAGCTTTCACCAATTAGTAATGCTAAATCAGACAAGAATACACATGAGAAAAATAAGATGGATGCAAGTAAAAATAAATCTAAGTCTAGTTCATCAAATGTAAGAACAGGTATAAGAAGCTCCTTACCAGCACTGTTTATTATAATCATAAGTTCTATTAGCTTAATAATTAGCAAAAAAATAAAATAATATTTTAAATCAGAGTCTTCCAATTAAGGCTCTGATTTTTATTTTTAAAAAATAATGTCCAATTAATCAAATCTTTGTTTTTTTGATTGAATTGTAGTATACTTATTAAGGTTTTAAAAAACGTTTTTACAAGATAGATAAGGGGAAAAACTATATAAAAAAGATTAAAAGTATCATTTAAATATCTATATTTAGCTATTTCTCTTTTGGAGTATATTAAGCTTTTATTCTTTATGAAAAAACATTATTTTAAATTTTACTTGTGTTATAATCAAATAAAGGAGGCATTATGTTTGATTTTAAAAATGCAAAAAAAAGAGTAGACGAAGCAATTGACCCAACCTATATGCTTTATTCAGAGGTTTTTTCTAACCTTTCAAAGAATAATGTATATATTAAACCAGAAAACTTACAAAAGACTGGTTCTTTTAAATTAAGAGGGGCCTATAACAAAATTTCTAAATTAGATGAAGCTTCTAAGTCTGTAGGAATTGTAACAGCTTCAGCTGGAAACCATGCCCAAGGTGTAGCATATTCTGCAAACCATCAAGGTATAAAGGCGATAGTTTGTATGCCAGAAACAACACCAATGATTAAAGTAGAAGGGACTTTAAAATATGGAGCAGAAGTTGATTTACATGGACAAACATTTGATGAAACAAATACATATGCACAAAATTTAGCCAAAGAAAAGGGATATACCTTTATTCCACCATATGATGATGAAGATGTTATTGAAGGACAAGGAACAATAGCTCTTGAAATATTAGAAAAATTTAAAGAAGCTGACTACATTTTAGTTCCAATCGGTGGAGGTGGACTTATCTCAGGTATAGCAAAGGCTGCAAAAGAAATTAAACCTGAAATTAAAATAGTTGGGGTAGAGCCAGCAAATGCTGCTTCTATGCAAGCTGCAATTAAAAATGATGGTCCGGTAACCCTCGCTTCAGCTGATACTATAGCAGATGGTACAGCGGTTGCTAGAGTTGGAGATATAACTTATAAGATTTGTAAAGAATATGTTGATGAATATATCTCAGTAACAGAAGAAGAAATTATGGTGGCCTTGACTACTTTGATGGAAAAACATAAACTAGTAGCAGAGCCTTCAGGTGCTCTTAGTCTTGCTGCAAGCAAAAAACTTGATTGTGAAGGAAAGAATGTTGTTTGTGTTATAAGTGGTGGAAATATTGACATGTCATTTATTTCTCAACTTATTCATAAAGGACTTTATGAAGATGGAAGGATTGCAAGATTTACAGTTGAACTTGTAAATGCACCAGGAAAACTTAGAGATCTTCTTGATATAATTGCCTATACAAAGGCAAACATTATAAGTGTAGTGCATGATTCTCTAGCTTCAGCAAGTAGGTATAAGAACATTCAAGTAGAGTTGACACTAGAAACAAACGGAAAAGACCATATCAGGAAGATTGAGGATTTACTTACTGAGAAAGGATATAGCGTTCATTAGATGAATATTGAAAAATTACTAGAAGGAATCGACTATATTGACAAAAATATAGGAAATGATAGAGATATAGAGGGGATTTCTTCAAATTCTAGAGAAATAAAAGAAAATTATATATTTTTAGCTATCAAAGGATTAGAATTTGATGGACACAAATTTATAGGCTCAGCCATTGAAAATGGAGCAAGTACTATAGTTTATACAAATAAGGATATAGACTTCAGAGGTGGTATAAATTATATAAGAGTTGATGATTCAAGGATAGCTCTTGCCCAAATTTCAAATAAACTTTCTAACTATCCTTCTAAAAAACTAAGGATGATAGGAGTTACAGGGACCAATGGCAAGACAACAACAGCCAATATGATTTCTTTTATTTTAACAAAACTTGGGGACAGTTGTGGGAATATAGGAACAGATGGGGCAGATTTGATATATAAAACTATAGCTACAGAACACACAACTCCTGAGATTACAGATATAAATAATATACTCATAGAAGCAAATAAACTTAATCTTAAAAATATAGTTATGGAGACATCATCCCATGGTTTATATCTAAAAAGATGCTTTGGTATAGACTATGATTATGGTGTATTTACTAATCTTTCACCAGAACACATGGATTTTCATAAGGATATGGAAAATTATTTTAAGGCTAAAATGATTTTGATTCAAAATTGTAAAAAAGCTATTATAAATAAGGATGATGATTATGGTAAGAAAGCCCTAAAACTTGTTAAAAATCCTATAAGCATATCCATAAATGAAGAAAGTGACTTTAGGGCATTAGATATTAAAAAAATTGATGAAGGACTATCATTTAAGATAAAAGGAATAAACTTTAAGCTTAAAAGATTTGGTATTTATGATATATACAATGCACTTTGTGCCATAGCGATTGCCTCTGATTTAGGATATAGATTAGAAGATATAGCAGATGTATTGAAAGACTTTAAAGGGGTAAAATCAAGGCTTGAATTTATAGAAAATGACCTTGCTATAAATATAGTAGTAGACTTTGCCCACACAAGTACAGCCTTTGAAAATATATACAGGGTTTTGCCAAAAGATAAGGACATATATGCAGTTTATGGTATAAGTGGGGATAGGACAGTAGAAATTAGGGAAGCTATTGGAGAAATTTCTGCCAAATATGGAGTTTTCTCTGTAATTACAGTTGATGATCCCAAGTTTGATACCTTTGAAAATATCTCAAATGATATAGTAAGAGGTATAAAAAAGAGAAATGGTAAATATAAAATAATAGAAAATAGAAAAGATGCTATAAAATATGCCATCAAAAGTGCAAAAAAAGGCGACTTTGTACTTTGCCTTGGGAAGGGTGAAGAAAATTTCTTAAAACTTAAGGCAAATATCAAGACTCATTATTATGAAAAAGACACAATAAGGGAAGTTTTAAAAGAGATATGAAAATATTTGTAATAGGAGCAGGGGTAAGCTCGCTTGCCTTCTGCTCTTTTTTAGATAAAAATGATATAACAGTTTTGGAATCAAATCAATTTTCTGGAAGAAAGCTTCTTGCAACTGGAAATGGAAGGTGTAATTTTACAAATATAAACATGGATCATAAAAACTTTTACTCAAACGAAAAAGATTTTGTAAATTACAGTCTTGATAGCTTTTCAAACAAGGATTTATTAGAGTATTTTGAATATTTGGGAATAGAATGGATTAACTTTCCATCTGGAAGATGCTATCCTAAGACCCAATCCTCAAAAACTGTCAGGGACTCACTTTTGATGAAGGCAGAAGAAAACGCTAAATTTATCTACAATATAAAAGTAGTAGACATTGATTTTAAGAAAAAACTTATTATTACCGATAAAAAAAGTTTTAAATATGATATTTTAGTTATTGCAAGTGGAGGACTTAGCCTTAAAAATTCGGGTTCTGATGGGTCTATTTTAAAGATTTTAAAAAAACACACTAAACTTATTGATCAAACATTTGGTATAACTAATTTTAAGACTGAGAATCCCCTATCAAAGACTGCTAAGGGCTGTAAGGTATTTGCCAAGGCTTCACTTTTTGTAGATGATAAATTCCAAAAATCGTCAACAGATGACATAATTTTTCAATCCTATGGTCTTACTGGAACTGCAATACTTGATCTTTCCAATATAATTTCTCTAGCTCTTAAAGATAAAAGAAAGATTAGGCTTGACATTGACTTTTATCCAGAGTATAAAAAAAAGGGACTTTTTGATATTTTAGAAAAAAAAGCCCAAAGATTTCCAAAAAGAGCTATTAAAAATTTACTTATTGGAAATATTGACCAAAAACTCATAATTGATATATTAAAAAGGGCTAAAATAAATGAGGATTCGGTAAAAATATCAAAAAATGACTTGGAAAAGTTGGTAAAAATATTAAAGAAATTTTCTTTTAATATAGTAGATATACATGACAAAAACAATGCACAAGTAACACTTGGGGGTGTAGCTTGCGATAGAATTTATAAGAATTCGATGAAGTCAAAGGATATGGCTGATACCTATTTTATAGGTGAGATTATGGATGTGGCTGGAGATTGTGGAGGATATAATATTCAGTGGGCTTTTTCATCGGCAAAGGCTGCATCAGATGATATAAGGAGATTAAATGTTTAAAATTAATAGAAAGCTTAAAGAATTAAAGCACAATGGAGAAAAGATATCATTGGCTATTGTAGGATGTGGAAAAATGGGAGCAAGTCTTATTAACCAATTAGGTAGCATCGATGCAATAGACGTAGCCCTAGTGGTAGAACACACACCTAAAAAGGGTAAAGAGGCTCTTATCGATTCTGGAATTTCAGAAGATAAAATCATAAATACTGATTCTTTTGATGAGGCTTTTGAGGCACTAAATAGAGGTTTCGTAGTAGTTAGCTCAAATTACAAACTAGCCTATAAACTTTTACAAATTACAGCGGTTATAGATGCTACAGGAAATCCACCTTTTGGGGCCCTACTTGCTACAAAAACTATCCAATATCATAAACATTTTATAACTCTTAATGTAGAATGTGATGCAGTAGTTGGGCCAGTTCTTTATGATATGGCCAAAAAGGCTGGAGTTATTTATACTGGAATTGCTGGAGATGAACCAGGTTCTATAATTGAATTATGTGATTTTGCCTATGGGATAGGTCTTGAAATTCTTGTAGCAGCCAAGGGTAAAAATAACCCTCTTGATAATTATGCTACAGCAGAAAAATTAAAAGATGAGGCAGAAAAAAAGGGACTTTCACCAAGAATGCTTACAAGTTTTGTCGACGGAACAAATACAATGATTGAGCTTAACTCAGTATGCAACTGCCTAGGATTTTTACCAGATACTTTTGGGTGCCATGGTATAAAAACAAGTCCTGAAACAGCAGTAGAAGACTTTAGATTGAAAGATAAGGGAGGAGTTTTATCTTCATATAAGGTAGTAGACTTTTCACCTGGTATGGCTCCAGGAGTTTTTCTTATAGTAACAAGTGATAAAAAAGAAGTAAGAGATTTGATGAAATTCTTAGGCTTCGGAGATGGTCCAAATTATTTATTATTTAGGCCATACCATTTAACAAGTCTTGAAACTCCTATAACTATCTTTAATGCAGTAGTAGAAAATGAACCAACTATAGCTCCACTTCATGGTCAAGTTGCTGATACTGTATCAGTTGCAAAAAGAGATATAAAAAAGGGAGAAACCCTTGATGGTATTGGAAGTGACAAGGTATTTGGAAAGCTAACTGACCACAATAGGTCAATTAAAGAGGACCTACTACCAATAGCCCTTATTACAGAAAAAACAAGAGCTATTGTTGATATCAAAAAGGATACAGTAATAGACTTATCTATGGTAGAGCTTGATGAAGATGCCATAATTACAAAACTTAGAAGAAGACAAAATTCAATGAAACTTTAATTTAAGTTAGATTCTTGCAAGAATTAATCTTGCAGGAGTCTTTTTTTATGATATTTTTTAAAAATCACTTATAATTATATAAAGGAGATTTTATGAAAATACTATTAGTTGAAGATGACAAGAAAATAGGAGAAGAGCTATCTTTCCAGCTTGAGCTTTTGGGCTATAAGACAAGTAGGGTGGAAAATTTTGAAAAAGTAATAGATGATTTTAATAAAAGTGATTTTAGCCTTGTTATTATGGATTTGAAATTACCTTATAAAAATGGATTTTACTGGACTTCTGAAATTAGAAAAGTATCCAAAGTTCCAATTATTTTTCTAACTTCTGCATCAGATGATATAAATTTAATATCTGCTATAAACTATGGAGCAGATGATTTTATTGCAAAGCCATTTTCTATGCAAGTCCTTCATTCTAAAATTATAGCAATTCTTAGAAGGTCTTTTGACTTTAATGATGTAGATGATTTAAAGTTAAAATATGAGAACTTAGTTCTTGATAGAGATAAGATGATTTTAGAAATTGATAGTAAAAGCATAGCTCTTTCTAAAAATGAATTTTTAATTATGGAAATATTACTTGAAAGTCCAAGAAAGATTGTAAGTCGAGAGAAGATTATGGATAAACTTTGGTCTACCGAATCTTTTATAGATGACAATACCTTAACTGTGAATATAAATAGGATAAGAAAAAAGATAAAAGCTCTTGGCTTAGATAATCTTATTCATACAAAAAAGGGAGTAGGTTATTATATAAAATGAAAAAGTTGAAAAATTTTTGTTCAGGAAATAAAGACTATATCATTTCTTTGATTGTATTTTCGCTTGTATTTGGACTTATCTCTTTTGCCTTTTCACTTGATTGGTGGATTTTTCTTTATACTTTAACCTTAGTTTCCTTTATTTTACTAATTTTATGTATTGTTAGATATGTAAAAGTTCAAAAATTGTTAGAAAATAGTGAATTTACCTATCTTAGAGATGATATATATGAAAAACATATAGGTGAAATTTTCAAAAAAAAAGATAAGGAACTTAAGGATATAGTACTTAAAAGCAAGATAAGACAAGATGATTTGGAAGGACTTTTAACCATATGGACTCATCAGATTAAAACCCCTATATCAGCAATTTCACTTATTAGCCAAAGATACGATTGTATGGATATAGACTTAGAACTTATAAAGATTGATGATTATATTTCATCTCTACTTTCTTTTATAAAATCTAGGAGGGCAAGCCTTGATTATAATTTCAAGTCATTTTCTATTGAAAGCCTTATAAGAGATATAGCAAAAAGATATAGGAGTTTTTTTATAGAAAAAAGATTAAGTCTAAATCTTTGTATAGAAGATGAAATGATAGTATCAGATCCAAAGTGGCTTTCTTTTGTTATAGAGCAAATTTTATTTAATTCTATAAAATATACAGAAAAAGGCTTTATATCTATAAGATACAAGGAAAATGTCTTGGAAATTATCGACAGTGGTATTGGAATAAAGAAAGAAGATATAGAAAATATTAAAAAATTTGGATATTCTGGAGATACTTATAAAAGAGATGCAAACTCTACTGGTATAGGATTATTCTTGGTTGATGATATACTTGCTAAACTTGGATATTCATATTCTATTAAATCAGAGCCTAATAAAGGAACTGATTTTTCTATAAATTTGAAGAGAAATAAATTAATTCAAGATTAAACTTACATTTTGTAAGTTTAATTTTTTAAATTGTAATATTAGATTAGGGATTAATTTTCTGATTTGTACTAATATAGACTTACGGAGGATAGTATGAATATTTTAGAAATTAATAATTTAAGAAAAGTATATAATGAAGGGAAAATAGAAACAAAAGTGACAGCCTTAAAGGATATAAATTTTAAGGTAAAAATGGGAGAGTTTGTAGCTATAATGGGAGAGTCTGGTTCTGGCAAGTCAACCCTACTTAACCTTATAGCAACTTTAGACAATCCTACAAGTGGTGAAATAATTTTAAATAATGAAGAGATAAAAAATAAAAATGACAAGGAAAAGGCGAGATTTCGTCGTGAAAAACTAGGGTTTGTCTACCAAGACTTCTCCTTACTTAACTCTTTAAATATTAAAGATAATATATTTTTACCCTTAGTTTTAGAAAATACTAAGTATAAAGAAATGGAAGAAAAACTAAATCCTATAGCTAAGGCTTTAAAGATTGACAGTCTTCTTTATAAGTTTCCCTATGAGCTTTCAGGAGGGCAAAAACAAAGAGTAGCTGTTGCAAGAGCAATAATTACAAATCCAGAAATCCTACTTGCAGATGAACCAACAGGTGCACTTGATTCAAATTCATCAATGGAACTTTTAAATATTTTTGAAAAGATAAATGAAACAGGTCAAACTATTTTGATGGTAACCCATTCAACCATGGCTGCAGCAAGAGCGTCTAGGGTTTTATTTATAAAAGACGGGAAAATATTTTATGATCTTTATAAGGGAGAAATGACTAATGAGCAAATGTATGAAAAACTTGTTAAAAGCCAAATGATAATACTTGCTGGAGGTGAGGGTCTTGAATAAGCTAAACTTTACCCTAGCTAAAAGGCAAATTTCTACAAACAAGTATTTGTACCTACCTTATATAATAGCATCATCCCTCATGCTTTTTATATTTAACCTTATAGTTGACTTAAAGACAGAAGACTTTATTCTAAATTCTAGGGGTGGAGCCTTTATTGAATCTATACTAGGATATGGTCAATTTGTAATTGCACTTTTTGCAGTATTATTTCTAATATATATGACAAATGCTGTTGTAAAAAGTCGTTATAAGGAATTAGGACTTTTATATGGACTAGGCATGGATAAAGGATCTTTAAGAGGAATTTTATTTATTCAAAATATAATCCTAGCTCTTCTTAGTCTTTTATCTGGAACATTTTTGTCCTTACTTTTATCACCCCTAATTATAAATTTGGTTGGGAGGTTATTAGGATATGGAAAAATAAATCTTAATTTTAATATAGATGCTATAAAATTGGGATTTATAGTATTTTCTCTTATATTTATCCTTATAACTATCATAAGTTTGAATTCTATAAGAAAGAAAAATCCATTAGAACTTTCTCAAATGGCAAAAAAGGGACAAGCTCAACCTAAGTTTTCAATGATAAGTTTTATTTTATCCATAATATTTTTAGCTTTATCCTATAAAATAGCTCTATCAATAGATGGGGCATTGGATGCTATACCAAAGTTCTTTCCTGCGATTATTCTTGCTATTTTTGGGACATTCTTATTCTTTAGGTCAGTTACAATTTGGATATTAAAACTACTTAGAAAAAACAAAAGAATTTATTATAAATCTACAAATATGACTTTTATAGGAGAACTTATAAAAAGAAGCAAAGAATCAGCTATGGCCCTTTCATCTATAAGCATAATAGCATCCATGCTTTTGATGAGCTTTATAGTAATGGTTGCTATGTTTATAGGAAAAAATAGTCTTTTAGATAGGATAAGTCCAAGAGATTTTGTAATATCCTATCAAAGTGAAGACTTAAAAGATAACATAGATAAGCTTATAAATCTAGAAAAGTCCGATTTTAATATAAAAGAAAAAAATGAGGGGATTGCAGATATAAGCTTACTTACAACAAATGAGATAGAAGATGAAAAATTAAAGTTAGTGGAAGATGATGAATTTAAAAATATTATGATGGATAAAAGCATAACAATAGTATCTCTTACTGACATAGATTCATTTAATAAGGCCAATAATACAAAAGAAAGCTTAAATGATGGAGAGGCCTTAGTTTATGATTCTAAAAACAAGACCTACCAAAGCTTATCCATAGATGGGGTAGATTTAAATGTTAGTAAAAACTTAAGGGAAATAGACTACATTTTAACAGATACAACCGCTACTCTTTTTCATAATCTTTTAGTTGTTGTAAAAGATAAAAGTGACTTTTTAAAAAAACTTGAAGAAAAAGGACCTGGGTATGATTTTGGTGAAAGGAGTATTCATTTAAAGTACTTTGATGTAGAAGAAAAAGATGTCCAAAAAATGGATGAATTTTCTAAGATAATGATTGATCATATATCAAAAAATCAAAATTTAAAAGGAAAGGTTGAATTTAAGAATGCCTACGAAGCAAGACTTGAATTCGACCAAATACACCAAGGAGCCTATATAACTGTAATACTTCTCTCTTTCATGTTCTTTGTATCTGCTATAGTTGTAATCTATTACAAACAAGTGGCAGAAGGAATCGATGATGGACGTAGTATAGGAATTCTTAAAAAAATCGGAATGAGTAATAGTGAGATTAGAAAATCAGTAGCCAAGCAAAATTATGTGACATTTTTTGCACCCCTAGTCCTTGCTATAATTCATATACTAGTTGCAAGTAAGCTAGCCTTTGGTATCCTACAATTATTTACTGTGTTAGATAAGTCCCTATTTATAAAAATTGAAGTTCTATGTATATTGATATTTGCTATAATATATTTTCTTATATTTAGGATAACTCTACCTATATATTTTGAAATTGGAAAGTTAAACAAGGAGTAAGCATGAGAGTATTAAAGAAAATTTTAAAACTTATATTTTGTATAAGCATAATAGGATTTATAGCAATAGGACTTGGACTTACAATTTGGACTAAATATCCTGAGTTTAAGGCAAGAAAAGAAATATCAGATCTTGACAAAAATGCTCGTAAAATTTCTGATATTAAAATAGGTGAAAAAGCAAAGATTATTGCCCTTGGAGAGGCAAGCCATGGAAATAAAGAGTTTCAAAAGCTTAAACTTGATGTATTTAAAAATCTGGTAGAAAATAATGATGTGAGAGCCTTTGCATTAGAGTGTGATTTTTCTGAGGGAATTCTTATAGACAAATATATAAAAAATCCAAATATTAAAGTAAATCCATTGGAATATTTTTCATTTTCTATATATAAGACTGAAGAAATGAAAAATCTAATAGAATGGATGAAAGAATATAACAAGATTCACAATGAGAAACTTTCCTTCTATGGTTTTGATATGCAAAATCCAGAGAAGCTTATACCAACCATAAAAGATTATGTGGGAAAAAATAGGATAGAATTTGCCCTAGATAAGCTAAAAGTCCTTGAAACTTATCCTATAAAAGTAAAAGATTCAAAAGTAAAAGACTTGATAGAAAATCTTAAAGTTCTTAAAGATAAGATAAAAGAAGAAAGCGATGATGATATAATTTTTAAGAAAGCGATAGACAATTTTCTTGAAGGATTTTCCTACTATAGCCTTGATGATAATTTTAAAGAATATGAAACAAGAGATAGGCTAATGGCAGAAAATGTAATCTGGATTAGTAAATTTGAAGATAATAGAAACTCAAAGCTTATGATAGCAGGACACAATGGCCATATAGGAAAGACTTCAAATATTTACAAAATCATGGGTGACCACCTTAGTGAATTTTTTAAAGATAAGTACTTTACCATAGGTACAGACTTTTATAAGACAAGGGTTAATATAAGCTCAATGACAGATAAAAAAAGAGTTATCAAAAAATTTATATCAGCAGACCCAATAGCCCAAAAGGCAGAAAAATATGATGGGATTTTTTACCTAGATTTTAACAATCTTCAAAATGGGGCTACTAAGTCCATAGTAGAAAGTAAAATGAAAATGGGTTCTTTGGGCGAAGGATATTTTCCTATGATGAATGTAATTGCAAAAACTTATAGAATAGACCAAGTTCCAAAAGATTTGTATGATTCAATGATATTTATCTATGAAGCCAATCCTACTGAAATAATAAATTAGAAAAATTAATTTTATATATGTTTAGTTTATGCCGGATCTAATTCTAGTTTAGATCTGGTATTTTTTAATTTCCTATAGTTTTTAATATTCTTAGATTTTGTTTCTAGATACTTTATGAATAAGAAACGATAAATGATAAGAAAAATCAGAATATCTCGTATATAATGATAATAGTTATTAATATCATAAATTAGGAGGTTAAGATGAACACATATAAAAAATTATTTGCCTATGTACCAGAGATAAAAAATAAGGCAATATTTGCTGTAATTTTTACAGCTATTTCTAATCTGACTTTATTTTTTGCTTATTATAAGATATGGACAATAATTAAAGTGATTTTTACTAAAAATTCAAGCGATGGACTTATCAAATATTCAAATCTTATTGTAATTCTTTTTATAGCTTATGGTCTTATATATTTTTTGGGGCTTTGGCAAAGTCATTTATTAGCCTTTAGGCTTGAAACAAGATTAAGAGAGAAAGGAGCAAAAAAACTTCTTAGGGCTAGCGAAAGTTTTTTTGATACACATAGCTCAGGTGAAGTTAGAAAAATTATAGACAATAATGTTGAAGGAACCCATATGGCAGTAGCACATCTTATTCCGGATCAAACAGCTGCTATTATTACTCCAATTTTAATGCTAATTTTAGTATTTAAGATTGATCTATTTTTAGGATTATTCTTTGTAGGAGTTGTTCTAGCTTCATTTTTTATAATGAAGGCTATGATGGGAGATAAAACTTTTATGGAAATCTATATGAAAAAATTAGATAAGCTTAATGCTGGAGCTGTAGAATATGTAAGATTTATTCCAGTAGTTAAAATTTTCAATGCTCCTCTTAAGGGAATTAAAAGCTTATATGAATCAATAATAGATTATAGGGATATCGTATATGAATATTCAATGTCTTGTAGGATACCTTTTGTAACTTTCCAATGGTTATTAAACATATTTATTGTAAGTCCGATTTTTCTTGCGATTTTCATGGTGAAAAATGGATCTGATCCTTATCTATGGTCAGCAAAGATTTTGTTTTTTACGCTTTTTACAGGTATGTTTTTTGCCAATATGATGAAGATTATGTACGTATCAACTTATCATTTTCAAGCAAATTCTGCGGTTGATAACCTAGAAAGATTATTTGAAGAGATGCAATCAAAGAAAGTTATTTTTGGAGAAGCAAAGAAAATAGATAAGGCGGATATTGTTTTTGAAAAGGTAGATTTCTCTTATGATGATGAAAAAAATATCTTAGAAGATTTTTCTGTAAAATTTCAAGAAGGTAAGTCTTATGCTCTTGTGGGAAGTTCGGGTTCTGGAAAGTCAACTATAGCAAGGCTTATTTCAGGTTCTTATCCACTTGATAAGGGAAAGATTCTTCTAGATGGTCGTGATATAAAATCCTATGACAAGGATTTTCTGATGGATAACATTGGAATGGTTTTTCAAAATCCAAAGCTTTTTAAGGGGATTTCAATTTATGATAATGTTGCCCTTGCTAAAGAAAATTCAGAGAAAAAAGAAGTAATAGAAGCACTTAAAAAAGCACGTTGTTTTGAGTTTATAGATAAGTTTGAAAAGGGAGTTGATACAGTAATAGGAGATGCTGGAGTGAATCTTTCTGGTGGAGAAATTCAAAGAATTTCTATTGCAAGAATATTTCTGAAAAATCCTAGAATTCTTATCTTAGATGAGGCATCGGCTGCGGCAGATCCCGAAAATGAACATGAATTACAAATTGCTTTCAAAGAATTAATGAAAAATAGGACAACTATTATGATTGCCCATAGACTTTCATCTATTAGGGGAGTAGACGAAATATTTCTTATAGATGATGGAAAGATAAAAGAAAAAGGAAATCACAAAGACCTTATGGCAAAAGATGGATCTTATAAGTATTTTGTAGATCTTTATGATAAAGCTAATGAGTGGAGGATTTGATATGAAAAATTACTTGATAAATAAATATTCCATAACAGAAAAGGGAGCAAGTGGCTTATGCAAAGCTATATTTTTTTCAACACTTAAAAGTTTATCCTTTATGACTCCTATAATTTTAATGATGTATGCAATACAAGGTCTTATGGGGCTTGGAAAATTTGATTTTAAAATTTGTCTTATAGGATTTTTACTAATAGCCTTACTAATGGTCTTTATTCTTAATAGGGACTATATTACAACCTACAATGAAACCTACAAAGAATCAGCTAATCTTAGAATAGAGATAGCTGACAGGATAAAAGATCTTCCACTTTCATTTTATACAAAAACAAATCTTACAGATCTTTCTCAAACTATAATGAAGGATGTGGAAACAATTGAACATGCGCTAAGTCATGCTCTCCCAGGTTACTATGGTTTTTTAATAAGCTTTTTAATTATCTCTATACTTTTACTTATAGGAAGTCCAATTCTAGGGATTTCTATTATAATACCTACTGCTTTAAGCATAGGAGCGAGTTTCCTATCAGCTAAAAATCAAAGTAAGGCAACAAGTACTTATTACAAAAAGCAAAGAAGATCGTCTGAACTTTTTCAAGAGATAATAGACCTTCAAAAAGAAATAAGAGAATATAAACTAAGAGATAAAAAAGAAAAAGAAATTTTAAATTTTATAAAAGTTTTGGAAAAAGAGCACATAAAATCAGAGCTTGGTCAAGTTATACCTATAGCAATAGCAACTTCAATTTCAAACCTATCTTTGGGACTTGTCATGTTTTTTGGTCTAAGAGAATTAATAAGTGGAAATATAAATGTTTTATATTTAGCAGGCTATCTTTTTGCAGCTGCAAGGATTATAGATAGTGTAACAGCTTTTAATCAATATTTTGGTGAAATTATGTATATAAACCCAGCAGTTGAAAAGATTAGAAGTCTAAAAGATTTTCCAATAATAGAAGGAGAAGAAACTAATTTTAAAAATTTTGATATAGAAGGTGAAAATGTAGAATTTTCTTATCTAAAGGATAAAAAAGTTATAGATAATATTTCATTTAAGGCAAGGGAAGGCGAAAGTACAGCCCTTGTGGGACCATCTGGTTGTGGTAAGACCACTCTTTTAAGACTTATGGCAAAGTTATATGACTATGATAAAGGTTCTATAAAAATAGATAAAAAAGATATTAAAACAAGTAGAACTGAGGATTTATTTTCCCATATCTCCATGGTATTTCAAGATGTTCTTCTTATAGATGGAACAGTAATGGATAATATTAGGATAGGAAAAATGGATGCAAGTGATGAGGAAGTTCTTAAAGCAGGAAGGCTTGCTTCTTGTGATGATTTTGTAAATAAATTAAAAGATGGCTACAATACTAAAATTGGAGAAAATGGCTCTAAGCTTTCTGGAGGAGAAAGACAAAGAATTTCTATTGCAAGAGCATTTTTAAAGGATGCTGATATTATTCTTCTAGATGAAATTGCAGCAAATCTTGACGTAGAAAATGAAAAATATATCCAAGATTCTCTCAATAAATTAAGCAAGGATAAAACTCTAGTAATAATATCTCACAGAATGAAATCAATTCAAAATGTAGATCAAATAATAGTAATGAAAGATGGAAGGATAGAAAAATCGGGTAAACATGAAGAACTTTTAAAAGAAAGTTCAGCTTATAAGAAAATGATAGAATCATCAAGACTTTCTGAAGAGTTTGTCTATTAAAATAAAGAAAGGATAAGTATATGAATAAATTTTCAGTAAGAGACTTAGTAAACGCAGGAGTATTTTCTCTTTTGGTATTAGTAGCTTCATGGTGTGGAGGTATGATTGGCTTTATCCCTCAAACTATGCCTTTTGTACCCTTTGCCTGTGGAATATTAGGAGGAATAGTATTTATGCTTTATTCAACAAAGATAGATAAGTTTGGTATGATTCTAATAATGGGAATACTATTTGGAATAGCCTTTTCTCTATCAGGTCATGGAGCAATAGTTTTTCCTGGTATAGTTATAATTTCACTACTTGCAGAATGGATTCTTAAAAAAGGAAATTATAAATCAATTAAATATGCAAGATTATCTTTTGCAACTTTTATGCTTTTTGGAGGAGTAAATATCTTACCTATGTATTATGCAAGGCAATCTTATATTGAAAAATTAATCTCTCAAGGTTATGGTGAGGAATATGTAAAAACTTTATTTGCAGTTATGCCAAATTGGTCATTCATACCAGTAACTCTTCTTGGAATTGTTGGTGGATTTATTGGTTGCACTATAGGAATAAAGCTACTTAATAAACATTTCAAAAAAGCAGGAATGGCTTAAAATGAGATTTGATTTTAGGTCAAAACTTTTTATGACTCTTGTTGTAGGCTTTATTGCGACAGAAGGGACGCTTTCTGAAAGATATGGATTTATTGGGCTTTCTTTAGCCCTTTTTCCATTTTTTTTATCACTTTTTGATAAAAATTATTCTTTTTTTATAAGGGGAGTGATTTTTTATAGTCTTGTTGCGATTTATCCTATACTTTTAAGAAATTTTAAAGACAATATATTAATAGTTTTGATAGGAATTTATGTAATGATAGGAATTAAGATTATGCCAATTGTTATGATGACTTATTATTCAATTACTACAACTAAAATGAGCGATTTAGTAAAAAGCCTACAAAAAATGAAGGTTCCAGATCCTATAATTATCCCTATTTCTGTAATGTTTAGGTTTTTTTATTCTATTAGAGAAGATAAGAAAACTATAAAAGAGGCTATGTATATGCATGGGATTACTATGAGAAATTTCTTTAAAGATCCAGGGAAATTTCTCGAATATAAGTTTGTACCACTTCTTATGATAACATCACAAACTGCAGATAATGTAGCAATTTCTGCAATGACTAGAGGTATGAAAATAGGTTATCCTAGAACATCTATTTCAAAAACAAGGATAAAGTTAGAAGATTTTTTTCTAATAAGCTTTGGTATTTTTCTTTTAGCCTTATATATAGGAGTAAAATATGTTGGAATTTAAAGATTTTTCCCTTTATTTTAAGGACCAAGATGAAAAAGAAATAAAAATCTTAGATAGGATAAACCTAGCCTTTAAAAAGGGAACTATAAATGTCATAACAGGAAAGTCAGGCTCAGGTAAGTCTACACTTATAAGTTTAATTAATGGAATAATTCCTGAAATTAACAAGGCCAATATAAGTGGGGATATACTGTTTGAAGGAAATAGTCTTTTAGATAAAAATATAAGCGATAGAAGTCTTTTTATATCAACAGTTTTTCAAAATCCTAAAAATCAATTTTATGCGGTAAACTCCTTGGATGAGATAGCTTTTGGACTAGAAAATAGAAATATTTCTAAAGATGGAATATATAAAAAAATAAACCATTTTACTAAACTTCTTCAAACAGAAAATCTTCTTGATAGGGATCTTATGAAATTATCAGGAGGAGAAAAACAACTCGTAGCAATTACTTCTGTATCTGTAATGGACAATGAGATTTATATATTTGATGAACCGAGCGCATCCCTTGATAAGGAATCTATAATAAGGCTTAAATCAGCTATCAATCAGCTTAAAAATCTTGGAAAAATCATAATAATAGCCGAACACAGACTTTACTACTTAAAAGATATCTTAGATAAGCTTTATATAATAAAAAATAAAAAAGTTATTGGCTTTGATGCCTTAAAAATTAATGATGATATAATAAAAGAAAACAAACTTAGATCTATTAATCTTATAGAAAAAAATAATTTAAGACATAAAAGTTATGAAGTTAAAAATCTTTTTGATAAGACTTATGACAAAAATAAAAGTCTTAAATTTTTAAACTTTAAATGTAGGTATAAGAAAAGAACTATATTTAACTTTAACCTCTCCCTAGATCAAGGCATATATTTTATTATAGGAGAAAATGGTGTAGGTAAAAGCTCATTTATTAGAAATGTTTGCAATCTTAACAAAAAACAAAAAGGAGATTTCTTTATAAATGATGATAAGATATCTTTTCCTCCAGCTTATATAAGTCTTATTATGCAAGATGTAAATTACCAACTTTTTACAGAATCAGTTCTAAGTGAAATGCAAATTGTAGAAGTCGATGAGAGAAAAATTGATAGAATATTAAAAATGGTTGAACTTTTTGATAAAAAGAATTCCCATCCACAAAGTTTATCAGGGGGAGAAAAGCAAAGACTTGCCTTAGGCTTAGCTTTTGTAAGTTCTAAAAAAATAGTAATAATGGATGAGCCAACAAGTGGACTTTGCTATCCTTCTATGGAAAAACTTGTAAAAATCATAAAAAAAATGAAAAAAGATGGCAAAACTGTAATAATAGTAAGCCACGACTACGAATTTATCTCTATGGCAAATGAAAATATATTGGAGTTTGTAAATGACATATAATAGGCTAAAATCTTGGGGATTTAGGGAAATTAAAACTGATAATCCTAAGATAATTAATTATGAAGGGCTAGAAAATAAAGAAAATAAAATGACAAGCTATGAAATCTTTCCTGGTGTCTTTATAATGTATATCAATCTTAAGAAAAAATATCAGGCAAAAGCATCGAACTCTCCAGGAAATACTGGTTTTAGGATAGGATTTTGTGCTGAAGGAAACTACTTTACTTATATTAATTATGCCAAAATCCTAATTACCACAAACGAAATTTTTTTAGGAAAGGCAATTCCAAAATCTAAGATGTCCTATACATCAAGTCACAATACTAGGGCCTTTAATATAATCATAGTAGATAAAAAAATAGAAAAGAAAGATTTTTCCTATCCATTTATAAAATCATTCTTAGATAGCATTAAAAATATTAAGGATATAGGAAGGGTAATTGATGATAAGACATTAGTATCCTTAGCAAAAGAGCTTGTACAAGTATTAGAGTCTTGTGATTTTAATCTTATTAGTTTAAAGAGCCTAGAGTTAATTTATAGGATATCACTCCTTAATTCAAATTCTTTTAAGGATACATATTACCAATCTGATTCCTTTTTCTATATAGAAAAAATTGAAGCCTATATGAGAGAAAATTTAGAAAAAAATATAAGTCTTGACTATATTTGTGAGAAATTCAAAATATCAAAATCAAGCCTAACCCATAAGTTTATGGGAAAATATCAATATACACCTATGAAATACCTATCTAAGCTTAGGCTAATAAGGGCAGAGGATTTGCTTATAAATACAGATAAGTCAATCACAGAGATTTCTCTTGAAGTATCTTTTACTAATACTTCAAATTTTACTAGAGCTTTTAAAGCTTTCACAGGACGAAGTCCTAGTGAATATAGGAAAAAGAATAAAATATAATAAAAAAATAAGAGAATTTTGTAATGGTGAAATTCTGAAAAATAAAAGATCAAACTTTTAAAAAAGCTTTGGATAATTCAGAAATAAGCTGTCAAATTACGCCAATATACAGATCTTGGAAAAATAATTAATAGAGAAATCAAGAAAAGTTCTAAGAGAGAAATGATTCTCTATTGAAGAAAAACTATAAAAAGTGTCAGAACTCAATTTAAGCAAGGGAGAGATCACTTAGCGCAAGGCACTTAACTTCAAAAATCCAAATGAAGTCGTTGAAGAATATTTCGAAAAAGTAGTTTAGAATAGCATATATTTCTTGGGATTTTAGTCAATCCATAAAACCATCGAAAAAATTCCCAAAAATATGTAAGAGACCTAACCACTTATGTCACAATATTTTGACTTTCTATACAATTGTTTAATGTATTAATTTATATTAAGTTGACAACACACAATTAATATGTTTTTTTAAAATAAATTAAATATATATTAACAAATAGAAAACGTTATTATATTATATAGAAATGAATCCTGGTGCGGCTTATATGTATGTGAATGGAGGATAAAGAAGAAATGGTTCTGGAAAAACAATGTTATTTCGTGCCATATGTGGTCTGATTGTAATTGATGATGGAGAAATTTATATCCAAGGTGAAAAAATAGATGGAAATATTATCCCACAAGACATAGGGCTTTTGTTAGAAAATCCTAGTTTTCTTAAAGGTTTAACAGGTTTGCAAAATTTAGAAATAATTGCCTCCATCCGCAAAATTGTTAATGTAGAAAGGATTTTGCAAGTATTAGATAAGGTGGGACTTACAGAGGCAAAGGATAAAAAATACGAAGCCTACTCCTTAGGTATGAAACAAAGATTAGCTATTGCAAATGTAATCATGGAAGATCCTAAAATTCTAATTTTTGATGAACCAACAATTGCAATTGATGAAGAAGGTATTAAGGTTTTAAAGGAGATTATAAGCAAGGAGAAGAAAAAAGGCAAACTAATTTTGCTAGCTAGCCACGAACACGATTTTATAAGTAGTTTGGTTGATGTCCATTTTTATATGAAAGAAGGTGCTTTAGTAGAAAAAAATAGATAGCTTAGTAGGGTTTGTAAATAGTTTTGTGCATCAATTTAAGCTTTGACATGATGTGTACCGATAAAACTGGACATAATATTTAATTAATTAGGTGTAGTGGATTTAATACCAATAGTTAATATTTGATTGATTGATTTTTGCGTTTAAGATAGTGTTTTTTTCACCATATTTATAAGTTAAATATTCTCTAGTTCATTAATCTATTAAAAGATTTTTAGAGTTTTTTGTAAGTTTTGTATTATTTCTGCTTGCTACTCTCCGATTACAATTTTAGATACTTTGTTTAATATTATTCTAGCATTTTTCTTGGCATAGAAATTCCTCCTGATTAGTTTTTTCCCTAATCAGGAGGTTTTCGCACATAAAATTTTACAAATATTTATTTTTGGGGTCAGATTAAATACTTATCTTTTTTATTTTAGGACTTTGACTCTTTTGCATTATAGATTTCTTAAATTATTATAGACCAAAAATCTCCTTACCAAGTTTGGTTTCTTTTGGGTCTAGCTTGTCAAAGACGATTTTTTTGACATCCATCTGATATTTGGTGTCTTTCCACAAAATTGCACCCACAAAGTCACCATCTTTTTTAAATAACTTGTAGATATTTTCTCCATTTTCTTTTTTAATCTCTTCTATTCCTTCACCCTTATTAAAGCCTGCTGAAAATACTTTAATATTTCCTATCATAAGTTGAGAAAATGGCTTTGGAGTTTCATATGTTTTGCTATCGCCTGCCATATTAGCTCCTGCTATTTGTCCCATCTCCATAGAAGCAGTCCAAAGACCAATTGTTGTATCCGCTAATTGAACACAATCTCCTGCTGCATATACATTCTCATTACTTGTTTTAAGAGTTGCATCTACCTTTATCCCACGTTCAACTTCAAGGCCGCTTTCTTTTGCAAGATCAAGATTATTTCTAACGCCTGCTTGTATTATTACAGTATTTGCTTTTATTTCTTCTCCATCATCAAGTTTAATTCCACAAAGTTTTCCATTATCTTCTAAGATTTCAATAGTATTTTTACCGGTTTTTGTAGCGATTCCAGCCTTATTAAGTTCTACTTCGAGTTTTTCGGATAATTCATTATCAAGTTGCTTTGCAAGTATATGGTCAAAGCTTTCTACTACAAGAACTTCACATTCTGCCTTTTTGATAGAGTAAGCTGCTTCAAGACCTAAAAGTCCACCACCTATAACTACGACTCTTTTATTTTTCTCTATATGGTTTCTAAATTTATTAAGATCTTCTATACTTCTTATTGCAAACACTCCATTTATGTCGACATTTTTAATGGCTGGAATAAAGGGATGGCTTCCAGTAGCAATAAGAGCCTTGCCATATCCTAGTTTTTTTCCATCTTCAAGTATGGCCTTCTTATTTTCAAGATCAAGTTTTTCTACCCTTGTATTAAATATTTCTTTTATATGATTTTTATCATACCAATCACATTTTTTAACATATATATCTTCTTCATTAAAATCTTTACAGATAAGTTCAGATAATCTGGTTCTCCAATAAGTATGTTGACTTGCCTCAGAGATTATTACAATTGAGGCTTCATTATCTTTTTTTCTAATTGCTTCAGCTGCTTTTAGTCCCGCTATACCATTTCCTACAATTAAATAATCGTACATAAAATCTCCTTTATAATTACAATAAAATCTTTTGTTATTATTTTACCCAAAATCTTTCTATATATAATTTTATCAGAAATTGGGTAAATAATAAAACAAGGATATTTTAAAGTTCTCTAAGAATTTCAAAAATATACAATTAATTATAAAGATTTAAAATAGGAGGATTTATGATTTACGATATAACAGTTAAAGATAACAAGGGAAAAGACGTAAAACTTGAAAAATACAAGGGAAAGGTTCTTTTAATAGTAAATACTGCTACAAAATGTGGCTTCACTCCACAATATCAAGGGCTTGAAGATCTTTATGAAGAATATAAGGAACAAGGCTTTGAAATTCTAGATTTCCCATGTAACCAATTTGGCCACCAAGCACCAGAAGATGATGAGGGAATTGATAATTTTTGTAGCTTAAACTTCGGTACAAGCTTTGATAGATTTCAAAAAATTGATGTAAATGGAGAAAATGAATCTCCACTTTATACTTTTCTTAAAAAAGAAGAAGGTGGAATTTTATCTGATAAGATTAAGTGGAATTTTACTAAATTCTTGGTAGACAGGAATGGAAATGTTGTAGATAGGTTTTCTCCAAATACTAAGCCCGAAAAATTAAAAAAAGATATAGAAAGTTTATTGTAATGGATGATTATGTAAAACTTAGTCTTAATGCAATTAAAAATTATCTAGAAAATAAGACCTATTTAAGAGAATTTAATGATTATTTTAAAAATATGTCTAATGGAATTGTAGTTAAAATTGAAAATGGGGGAAGGTTAAAGGGGATATCTGGCTCTATTTTTCCTAGCAAAGAAAATATGGGACTTGATATAGTATACGAATCTATAAATGCAGGTTTTTTTGACCTAAGTTTTAATCCAATAACAAAAAACAATATTAAAAATCTTGATATTACTATATATGAGTTCTATGATGTTGAAAAATTACCCTTTATAGAAGACTTTAATGATTATGATGGGGTAATGATAAATTTCATGGATAAAAATCATTATGTTTTTAGAAAAGATTTTGATTCTGACTTAGATATGCTAAAGGAAGCTATTAAGAAGGCCAATGTAGATAGCTGGGACAATTTTTCTATAGATAAGTTTAAGGTAAATATCCACAAGTAAATATTAAATATTAAGGAACTATTGTAAAATTATGAATTTCTAACGTTTTATCATTACAAGTTACCCATAGACAATGTGAGGATATCCTAGACTCATGGAGGCTAATTGTCGTGGAGGAGCTTTTAATAATCTTGAAATTATTAATTCATTCTACAATAGTTCTTTTTTATTTAAAGATATTGATTATTATTATCGTTTGATTTATAATTATATTGACTAAATACTTAAAAAATAATTTAAATTTAAAATCCTAAAAGGAGTCAATATGAACTTAAATCAATTAGAACCTGGAGAAAGTGCAAGAATTCTAGGCTTTTCAGATAATTTTTCTATGAAAAGAAGGTTACAAGATTTGGGATTTGTTAGGGGAATTGATATAAAATGTCTTTTTAAGTCTCCTATGAAAGACCCAAAGGCCTATCTTATTATGAAAACAATTATAGCTATTAGAAATAAAGATGCTAGGGGAGTTTTAATAAAAAAAGAGGATAAGCTATGAAAAAAACAATAGCTCTTGCTGGAAATCCTAACGTTGGAAAGTCGACAGTTTTTAATGCCCTAACAGGACTTAAACAACATACGGGGAATTGGCCTGGCAAAACTGTTGAGTGTGCTAAGGGGAGGGTTAAGTTTAAGGATAAGGACATTCAATTGGTTGATTTACCAGGTTGCTACTCTCTTTTGGCTCACTCGGAGGAAGAAGAGATTGCAAGGGATTTTATCTGCTTTGAAAATCCAGATGCAGTTGTAGTTGTATGCGATGGTACTGTTTTGGAAAGAAATTTGAATTTACTTCTTCAAATAATAGAAACTGGAAAAAAGGTTATTTTATGTGTAAATCTTTTAGATGAAGCTAAGAAGAAAAATATAGAAGTAAACTTAGAGTCCCTATCAAAAATGCTATCCATACCTGTAATAGGAACAGCAGCAAGAAGTGGGAAAGGTCTTTCCAATATAGAAAAAGCCTTAGATAGTCTTGAATCTAATCCTTATAATCCAATACAAATTACCTATCCTAGACTTATGGAAGATGAGATAAAAAAGATAGCTAAAGTATTGGATAAGTATTATAAGGATAAGATTAATAGCAGATGGTATGCTATAAGGCTACTTGAAGATAATCCTTCCATACTTTCATCTAGCAAGAAGTATTTTGGAGAAAATCCTTTAGATAAAAAAGAAATTAAAGAACAATTAGATGAATCAAGAAAAAAACTAGAAGCAAATGATAT
Organism: Anaerococcus porci; assembly: GCF_034090325.1. NCBI lineage: Bacteria > Bacillati > Bacillota > Tissierellia > Tissierellales > Peptoniphilaceae > Anaerococcus > Anaerococcus porci. Next base: position 15,593 of record NZ_JAXDSU010000065.1, on the reverse strand, counting down.
CGATAAAAAAAGAATTGAAGATATTATTTCTATAAGTTTTGTAGCTAAAAGTCAGTATATATGTTCGAAGGCTGTACTTTATAAAAATCCTAATTATGAAAAAAGAGATAGGATTTTAGATAGGATATTTACAAGTAAGTATACGGGAATGTTAATAATGTTTTTACTCCTTTTGGGAGTATTTTGGATTACTATTGTAGGATCAAATGTACCAAGTGATATGCTAAATGAGCTATTGTTTGGTTTTGAAGATAAAATTTTAGATTTTGTGAAGGCGATAGGAGTATCTGAAGCTATCTACTCACCTTTAATATTTGGTATATATAGGGTTGTTGCATGGGTTATATCAGTAATGTTACCACCTATGGCAATATTTTTCCCATTATTTACTCTTTTAGAAGACTTTGGCTACCTTCCAAGAGTTGCCTTTAATTTGGATAAGTCTTTTCAAAAATGTAATGCCTGTGGTAAACAAGCTCTTACAATGTGTATGGGCTTTGGATGTAATGCTGCGGGGGTTACCGGATGTAAGATAATAGATTCACCAAGAGAAAGGTTAATAGCTATTATTACAAATAACTTTGTACCATGTAATGGTAGATTCCCTACTATTATATCAACTATATCAATGTTTCTTGTAATTGGAGTAGGAAATAAGTTTACAAGAAGCTTTTTATCGGCTGCGATTCTTGCCTTTGTTATTACTTTGGGAGTGTTTATGACCTTTGTGTCATCTAAACTTTTATCTAAAACTGTCTTAAAGGGAGTTCCCTCATCCTTTACCCTTGAACTTCCACCATATAGGATGCCACAAATAGGAACTGTAATAGTAAGATCAATCTTTGATAGGACGCTTTTTGTCTTGGGAAGAGCTATAATTATTGCAGCACCTGCAGGAATAATAATTTGGGTTTTTGCAAATATTTCCATATTTGGAGATAGTATTTTAAATCATTTTGTAGGATTTTTAAATCCTTTGGGATTTTTGATGGGACTTGATGGAGTTATCCTTGCAGCCTTTATTCTAGGATTTCCTGCAAATGAAATAGTTGTACCAATTATGATAATGACCTATATGGCAAAGGGGGCTCTTCTTGACATATCAGATCCTGAGATACTAAGGGGACTATTAATTGATAATGGATGGACTCTTATTACTGCTATTAATATGATTATTTTTTGTCTTATGCACTGGCCATGTGGCACAACAGTTTTGACAATTTACAAAGAAACAAAATCAATTAAATGGACAGTCCTATCTTTTATCTTGCCAACAGTATTTGGGATTTTAATCTGTATAGGATTTACGAGCTTAGCAAGAATTCTTGTGTTTTTATTTTAGTTTTAGAAGCTCCACTTTTAGTGGGGCTTCTTTTTGGACTTTAATCAATATAAACTTTATAATTGATATATAGGTAGAAAGGGGATAATATGTATATAATTTTAGCTATAATGTCGGCAGTTTTTGCAGCTCTTACATCAATTCTTGCAAAAATTGGTATAGATGGAGTAAATTCAAACCTTGCAACTGCCATTAGGACTTTTGTAGTCTTGTTAATGAGTTGGGGTATGGTTTTTATAACAAATTCATTTTCAGGAATACACAATATAGGAAGAAAATCTTGGATATTTTTAATACTTTCAGGTCTTGCAACAGGAGCAAGTTGGCTTTGCTATTATGCAGCCCTAAAATATGGGGATGCATCAAAAGTTGTTCCTATAGATAAGATGAGTGTGGTTTTGACCTTAATCCTTGCCTTCGTATTTTTGGGAGAGGACTTTACTATAAAATCTCTTATAGGGTGTATACTTATAGGTGCAGGAACTTTGATTATGGTTATATAGATTTATATTATTATAAGTCATAGAAATATCCAATTAAAAAGTCAAATAAAATTTTGGGTTTAAATACTAATAAATTTTACAATAAATTCTAAATATAGAAAAAATATAAGCTTAAAGATTCGTTTGACAAAATCTCTAAAATCTAGTAAATTAATCAATAGATAATAAGGCTATTAAAAGAAGAGTAGTAGAATAGGATAACTTACAGAGAAGACCAGCAAGGTGAGAGTGGTCAGTTTAGTTTTCTATGAAGATCATCTTTTATGCCTAATAGATGAAAAAAGTAGTTTATTACGTAAGATAGGCGTTAACTTCATGCTCAATTTTTGGGTGGACCGTCCCTTTTGGGGGCGTTTTTTTATTATTTTATAGAAGGAGTAATATGACAAGTTTTAAATCACTAGATACAAAAAATATAAAACAAAGAGAACTAGATTTATCTAAGTATTGGTCTGATATAGACTTATTAGATAAGACTTTTACAACAAGAGAAGATGCTGATGAATATATAATATATGATGGACCTCCAACAGCCAATGGCAAGCCAGGTATCCATCATGTTATAGCTAGGACCTTGAAGGATATGACTTCAAGATATAAAAACATGCAAGGCTATAAGGTACTTAAAAAAGCAGGATGGGATACACATGGACTTCCTGTAGAAATAGAAGTGGAAAAAGAACTAGGCTTTACAGAAAAAGATCAAATAGAAGAATATGGGGTTGAGAAATTTAATCAAAAATGTAAGGACTCCGTATTTAAATATTCTGATATGTGGAGAGATATGTCAGATAGGATGGCTTTCTTATATGACATGGATAACCCATATATAACTTTAGACAATGACTATATAGAAACTGAATGGTGGCTATTAAATCAAGCCTTCAAAAAAGGACTTATCTATGAGGGAGCTAAGGTTATGCCATACTGTCCAAGATGTGGTACTGGTCTTGCAAGTCACGAAGTTGCCCAAGGCTACCAAATGGATAAGGCAATAACACTTATCTGTAAGTTTAAGAGAAAAGATAGGGAGAATGAATATTTTCTAGCATGGACAACAACACCATGGACACTTCCATCAAATGTTGCCCTCACTGTTCATCCAGAACTTGACTATGTAAAAGTAGATGATAAGACAGATGGTGCTTACTATTATCTTGCAAAATCTCTAGTTGAAAAAGTTATGGGAGATCATGAGTATGAAATAGTAGAACATATGAAGGGCAAGGATTTAGAATATGTGGAATATGAACAATTACTTCCATATGTAAAGGTTGAAGGTAAGGCATTTTACTTAACTTGTGCTAACTATGTATCAGCAGAAGATGGTACAGGAATAGTTCATACAGCACCAGCCTTTGGTGAAGATGACTACCAATTAGGCAGAAAGTATAAGCTACCATTTGTCCAACCAGTAGATCTTGAGGGATGTTTTACTGAAACTCCTTGGAAAGGAAGATTTATCTTCGATACAAATGAAGAAATATTTTTACACCTTAGAGATGAAGGAAAAGTATTCAAAAAACAAATAATTGAACACAACTACCCTCACTGCTGGAGATGTAAAACACCACTTGTTTATTATGCTAAGCCATCTTGGTATATAGAAATGAGCAAACTTTCTGAAAAAATGGTAGAAAATAATAATGGTGTAAATTGGTTTCCACAAACTATAGGTGATAAGAGATTTGGAAACTGGTTAGAAAATGTAAAAGACTGGGCAATTTCAAGGTCAAGATATTGGGGAACTCCACTTAACCTTTGGAGATGCGATGATTGTAATCACATAGAATCAATAGGTTCAAGAAAAGAATTAGTTGAGAAGGCAAATGAAAATATAAGTGAGGATATAGAACTTCACAGACCATATGTTGATGATGTAACTCTTACTTGTCCTAAATGTGGAAAAACAATGCACAGGGTTCCAGACGTTATAGATGTTTGGTTTGACTCTGGAGCCATGCCATTTGCTCAAGTACACTTTCCATTTGAAAACAAGGATAACTTTGATGAACTTTATCCTGCAGACTTTATTTGTGAAGGAATAGATCAAACAAGGGGTTGGTTCTACTCACTTATGGCTATATCAACAATCATAACAGGAAAGGCACCTTATAAAAATGTACTCGTTAATGACCTTGTAGTTGATAAAAATGGTCAAAAGATGTCAAAATCAAAGGGAAATACCTTAAATCCATTTGAACTTTTCGATAAGTATGGGGCAGATGCAGTAAGATTTTATTCTTTATATGTATCACCTGCTTGGGTACCTACTAAATTTGACGAAAAAGGTCTTATAGAGGTTAAAAACAACTTCTTTAGGACGATAGAAAATGTATATAACTTTTTTGTTTTATATGCCAATACTGACCATATAGATCTTGATGATATAAAGTCATTTGAAAATGTAAAACTTGAAGAGATAGATAAATGGCTATATTCAAGGCTTAATTCCCTTCTTAAAAACTACTATAAGTCAATGGATGAGTTTGACTACAATAAGGTAGTACACTTAGTAAATGACTTTGTTGTAGAAGACTTATCAAATTGGTATATAAGAAGAAACAGAAAGAGATTTTGGAACCAAGATTTAACAGAATCTAAAAAGGCTGTATACAAAACTTGCTATGACGCTCTAATTCTTATAGCTAAAATGACAGCACCTATAGCTCCATTTATAGCTGAAGAAATTTTCAGGAACTTAACAGAAAAGATGTCAGTACACGTTGAAATACTTGATAAGGTCAATGAGTCACTTATAGATGAAAAACTTGAAGAGAAAATGGATCTTGTAAGAAAGATAGTTACTCTAGGTCGTGCCTCAAGAGAAAAAGAGAGCATAAAAGTACGTCAACCACTTGAAAAAATAGTGGTAGATGGATCATATGAAGAAGTAATATCTAATTTAACAGGACTAATCAAAGAAGAACTTAATATTAAGAAAGTAGAATTTGCCAAAGATTTATCAGAATTTATGGACTTTTACCTAAAGCCAAACTTTAGAAAAGTAGGAAAAATATTTGGTAAAAATGTAGGAGCCTTTGGGAAATACCTTCAAGATGTTGATGCCAAAGATTTTGTAAGGAAAGTTGAAGAAAATCCACAAGAAGTTGAGATAAATGGAGAAAAATATATTGTAGACAAAGAATACCTCGACGTAAGAATCCAAGCAAAGGAGGGATTCGATGTTGAGATGGATGGAAATGTCTTTGTAGTACTTGATACAGAAATTACAGAAAATCTTAAAAAAGAAGGATATGCAAGAGAATTTGTATCTAAAATCCAAAACTTAAGAAAAGATAGTGGCTATGAAGTTACAGATAGGATAGAAATATTCTTTGAGGCGGATGAAGACTTAACAAAAGCTCTTAAAGAATATGAAAAAGAAATCAAAAAAGAAACTTTAGCTGATTCAATGCAAGCTAAAGAATTATCAAGCGAAGAATTTGAGTTAAATGATAAAAAGGCAAAGATTGAACTTGAAAGAAAATAATAGATTGGGGGAGCAAGGATTCTTGCTTCCTTTTTATTTTAAGGAGATAATATGAAAATTAGACTCATGAACATGGTGAAAATTTATGATAAAAATACCAAGAAGGTCCTAGTCCTTGATAAAAAGAAAAAGGAAGGCCGGGAAGGTCTTACCTTTCCTGGTGGAAAGGTAGAAAAAAGAGAAAGTTTTGAGGACTCTGTTATAAGAGAGGCCAAAGAGGAGACAAATTTAGATATTAAAAATCCAGAACTTGTTGGAATAATTACTTGGGCTTATACAAATAAAGATGGGGAATTTCAAAAAGATGTGGGACTATTATACGAAACATCTGATTTTTCAGGGAATCTAGTAAAAGAAAATAGGGAGGGACTACTTTCTTGGATAGACTATGAAGACTTTAAGAATATGGATAATATGAGCGATTCCATGCCTGAGATATTAAAAATTTATGACAGAAAGATAAGAGAGGTCTATTGGGATGTAGACAAAGAAGATATATTGTACTACTAGACTATATTAACAATTATTTTAGAAATATTTTTAAATTTCCCAATATATTTTGTGAAAAAAATTGCAAATATGTTATACTTGTCTTATAAAATAAGGAGGGAATATGAAGATTAAAAATATAGGTAAATCACTTTTACTTGCACTTTCACTTTCTTTACTTGCATCATCATGTTCAAATGATACTGCTGTTAAAGAAAAAGAAGGCTCTGCTACAACTTCAACTAGCGAAGGAGTATTTGAAGCAAGTGAAAAAGGATATGGTGGGGATGTTACAGCCAAGGTTAAAATTACAGATGGAGTAATAGAATCTGTTGATTTTAATGCGGATAAAGAAACAGACACTATTGGTCAAAAAGCAATAGAAAGTTTATCAAAAGAGATAGTAGATCGCCAATCAACTCAAATTGAAACAGTATCTGGTGCTACAATATCATCAACAGCTTTTTTAAAGGCGGTAAACGAAGCCCTTAAAAAGGGAGGAATTAATCCAGAAGATTTAAAGGCAAAAGAAGCCAAAAAAGAAAAAATAGATCTTAACCAAAAGGCGGATATAGTTGTAATAGGTGCTGGTGGAGCAGGGCTTACTTCAGCAATCTCAGCTGCCCAAGAGGGAAAATCTGTCATAGTTGTAGAAAAGGCGGCAAATGCTGGTGGAAATACAAATAGGGCGACAGGTGGAATGAATGCATCTGAGACAAAATTTCAAAAAGAAGCAGGTATCAATGATTCAAACGAAGATTTCTTTGAAGATACAATGAAGGGTGGACATAACATCAATAATCCTGACCTTGTTAGAGTATTAGTTGATAACTCTTCAGATTCAATTAATTGGTTAGATGAGCTTGGAGCAAGATTATCTGATGTAGGAGTTGCAGGCGGAGCTAAAAATCCACGTCAACATAGACCAGTAGATGAAAATGGCAAGATACTTTCAGTTGGACCATACATAGTAGAAAAATTGCTAAAAAAATGTGAAGAACTTAATGTACCAGTAATTTATAATGCAAGAGTAGAAAAAATAAAGCAAGAAGATGGTAAAATTACAGGTGTAACTGCAAGCACTGACCAAGGAGAACTAAATGTAGATTCAAAAGCAGTTATAGTTGCAAGTGGTGGTTTTGGTGGTTCAAATGATATGGTTAAAAAATATAGACCAGACTTAGATGGTTATGTATCAACAAATGCTCCAACAATTGAAGGAGATGCTATAAAGTTTTTAGAAAAACTAAATGCAGGATTTGTAGACATGGATCAAATCCAAACTCACCCAACAGTAGTTCAAAAAGATGGCTCTTTAATTTCAGAATCCCTAAGAGGAGATGGTGCTATTCTTTTAAACAAAGAAGGAGCTAGATTTACTGATGAAATGGGCACAAGAGATGCTGTATCAAGTGCTATAAATGAGCAAACTGACAAAACTGCATGGCTTGTAGTAGACCAAAAAATGTACGATGAATCAAATGTAATAAAAGGCTATGCTGATAGAAATTTACTTACAAAAGTTGAAGATGTGAAAGCTTTAGCTGACTTTATTGGAACTGATGAAAAAAATGTAAAAGAAAGTCTTGAAAAATGGTCAAATTCTGTGGATAATAAGGAAGATGGAGAATTTAATAGAAAAAACCTAGATAAAATAAAATCAAACCTTAAAGAAGGCCCATACTATGTAGGACCAATAGGACCTGGAATTCACCACACAATGGGAGGAGTAATGATAGACACAAAGGCCCAAGTTCTAGATAAAGACAATCAAGTTATAGAAGGTCTATACGCTGCAGGAGAAGTGACAGGAGGAGTACACGGAGGAAATAGACTCGGTGGAAACGCAGTATCAGATATTATAACATTTGGAAGAATAGCAGGAAAAGAAGCGGCAGGATTTGTTGGAAAGTAAAAAAGAAGGCGGACTATGATTTTATATCATGTCCGTCTTTATTTTTGGCTTGATTTTCGTATTATAAGTTTAGTAGGGACAGAAATTTCAATTGGAAAATCTCTGCCATTGTTTCTTGATTCTTTCAGATATAATAATATTTGGAATATAGCATGAAAATAAATGATTATTCTTGTCGAAAAGTAAAATACTTTTTTATCTCTGCTAAGGTGAAATCTTTTTGAATTCATTTTTTAAATTTATAAATTATTTACCATAATTATAGAATATAATACTCCAAATAGTAATGCTGATATTTACACATACAAATCATTTGAAGACAGAGAATTAAATAAAACACCCTTGAATTAAAATGAAAACTTTTATAATAAAGTAAAGTTCAAAATTGGTCTGTAAATAATTTTATGTATCAGCATAAATCCTGATATGATATGTATCCCTTTTACTGGACAAACCATTAAAGGGGTATTTTTATATATCAGTAGTTATCCATTTCTATATAAATAGAGCTTGTTTTACTCTTATATGAACTAATAAACTTTCAAAGTTTCATAAAAATTTATAGATATTTTATATATGATTCTAATTTTCCTTTAATAATATTAATAAAGGAGATAATATATGCTCCATCCTTTAATCCTATATCTCCATTGCTTGATGCATTATCATAGCAAAGTATAGGATTTTTTGGACAATGGGAATTTAGAAATATTGTTTTGTTTTTTGGTTAAACCATTATAGGAATTAGGTATTTAAATGCGCTTTTTTTCTTATCCGATTAATGATTATAATTATATAACAGAAAATCAATATATAATAAAATAAATATACTAGGACTTAGCTTGGATATATTTTTATTAATTATTTATAGGAGATAAAACATTTATACAATTATAAGTTTAATCCCAAACTTTTCTAATTGCTCAATAGTGTTTCTATCAATATCATTATCTGTTATAACTAGATCTATATTTGTGATAGACCCTATTTTAAAATTTGCTTGTTTTAGAAATTTAGAACTATCACACACTAGGATGTTTTTACTTTTTGACTCATTTATCATATATTGATTGATTTCTACTTCATCCATCACTGAAGTTGTTAAATCTCCATCCTTTGATATTCCTGATATACCTATTATAGATATATCTGAGGCTACAGATTTAAGGTTATTTAAGGCGAATGTACCTGTAAGGGCATTTTTTGGATAGGATATTCTTCCTCCTGTTAGTGTTACACTTACGTGAGGGTCAATATCAAGAAATAAAGCTTTTGCATTATTTGTAATTATATTTACCCTTTTATCCTTTATATATTTTAGGACTAATAATGCCGTTGAAGATGAGTTTATAAATATATCATCGTTAGTAGTTATAAATTCAGAACACTTTTTTGCTATTTTTTCTTTTTTATTTTCTATTAAAATATTTTTAGAATCATTTTTTTGGTTAAGTCTTGCTCCACCATAAAATCTTTCTATTTTTCCTATTGATTCTAGATAATTTAAATCTCTCCTAATAGTAATGTCAGATACATTAAATTTATTTACTAGATCATTGGTGTTTATCTCTTTATTTTCTCTTATATAGGATAGTATATCTTTTCTTCTATTATCTACTATTGTTTTTTTTGTTTTCATATTTACCTCTAATTATATGATAACTTCTTTTATTAAAAAAATCAAAAAAATCACAAAAAGATAAAATGAATAAGAATTTTTGAACGCTATTTTTTATATAAATTGATTAATAACGCTTTATACCTTAATATAAATATAAAAACATTCAAATAATTCATTAAAAATAAGCAAAAGATTGAATTGAGTGCTTGACCAATCATAAAAACTGTTATATCATAATAATGAAAATAAGCTGTTGTTATATTAATGGAGGATATATTTATGAGCCAAATTGATAAAATTACAAGAGAAAGTTGGATACTTGGAGCTTTCCCAGAGTGGGGAACATGGTTAAATGAGGAAATTGATGAAGAAGTAGTTGAAAAAGGTACTTTTGCTATGTGGTGGATTGGATGTACAGGAATCTGGTTTAAAACAGAAAACGATACAAATATAGCTATTGACTTATGGTTTGGTAATGGCAAAAGGACTAAGAAGGTTAAGGAAATGCAACCTTACCATCAAATGAGAAATATGACAGGTGGAAAAGCTCTTCAACCAAATTTAAGGGCCAATCCGATTGTTTTTGATCCATTTGCTGTAACAAAGGTTGATGCGGTTTTATCTACTCACTATCATAACGATCATATTGATCCTTTCTTTGCAGCTGCTGTTCTAAAAAATTGTTCAAAAGATGTTCCTTTTATAGGACCAAAAGAGTCAGTCAAAAAATGGATATCTTATGGTGTTCCAGAAGAAAGATGTAAGATTGTAAAACCTGGTGATGAAATTAAGGTTAATGATACAACAATAATAGCTCTTGATAGTTTTGATAGAACTTGTCTTGTTACTACTGAGGTTGGGGAAGATATAGAAGGTGTTTGTCCTACAAACATGGATGAAAAGGCTGTAAATTATTTGATTAAAATGCCAGCAGGTACAGTTTATCACACAGGAGATTCACATTTTTCAATCGGATATGCTGAAGTTGGAAAGAAATATGATATAGATATAGCGTTTGGATCTTATGGTGATAATCCAGTAGGAAATCAAGATAAGATGACTTCTATAGATATTTTAAGAATGGCTGAATCAGTAAATTGTGAAGTTGTAATTCCAATTCATCATGATGTTTGGACAAATTTCAAAGCTGATCCTAAGGAAATAAAGTACTTATGGCAATATAGAAAAGATAGGTCTAAGTATAAATTTCATCCATATATTTGGGATGTAGGTGGCAAGTATGTATGGCCAACTATGAAGGATGAATTAGAGTATAGATATAGACCTGGCTTTGAAGATGCTTTTGAAAATGAAAGAAATGTACCGTTTAAATCAATATTATAGGACACCAAGGTGAATATTCACCTTGGAAAATTGGAGGAATATATGATTAATGAAATTATAAAAAATGGTTTATATGATTTCTATGAAGAAATCGATACCTGGCAAGAGGCTATTGAAAAGTCTTGTGAAAAATTAATTGAAAAAAATATTGTTGATGAGAGATATCCTAAGCAAATAATTGAAACTGTAGAAAAATATGGTCCATATATTGTTTTAGTTCCTAGAGTTGCTATGCCACATTGTCAAGAAAAAGCAGAAGGAGTTAATGATACAGCGGTTGCATTTATGAAGGTTAATAAGGCGGTTTGTTTTGATGAAGATGATAGAGACAAGGATGCATGTATATTTTTTACTATAGCTAGCGAAAATCCTGATAAACATCTTGAAAACATTTCCGAGATTTCAGAAATTTTAGGAAGAGATGAGATTATTGATGCTTTAGAAAAAGTTGAAAATATTGACGATTTAATAAGAGTACAAAAAGAGTTTGATATTTAGGAGTTAGTATGGATATATTATTTGGTATATTAAATGGTTTTGTAAAAAATATACTTACTAAACCTGCATTTTTTATAGGTTTTATAGTTTTAATAGGTTACTTATTTGATGGAAAGAAATGGTATGATGCATTAGCTGGTTTCATTAAAGCTACTGTAGGATATATGATTTTGAGTGTTGGTTCAGGCGGACTTGTATCAACATTTAGACCGATTCTTACAGGTTTAAAGGATAGATTTAAGATATCAGCGACAGTTATTGATCCTTATTTTGGTCAAAATGCAGTCACTGAAGCAATGGGCGAAATTGGAAAATCATTTTCACAGGTTATGCTATTACTACTTATAGCTTTTGTTATAAATATAGTTTTAGTTAGGCTTAAAAATATTACAAAGATGAGAGCGGTATTTACTACAGGACACGTTCAAATGCAACAAGCTGCAACAGCTTTTTGGCTAGTAGTATTTTGTTTTCCAAAACTTGGAGAAACTCCAATTTTAATTATAATGGCTATTCTATTAGGGCTTTATTGGGCAGTAGGTTCAAATCTAACAGTAGAAGATACACAAAAATTAACTGATGGTGCTGGATTTTGTATAGCTCACCAACAAATGTTTGGTGTCAGATTAGCTTGTTGGTTAAGTGATAAATTGTTTAAAAATCACAAGGAAAATAGTAAAAATTTAGATGATATTGAATTGCCAGGATTTTTATCTATATTTAATGAAAACATGGTTGCAACAGCAATTCTTATGACAGCCTTCTTTGGTGTAATACAACTAGTTTTAGGAAAAGACTATCTAGTAGCACAAGAAGCTTTGAAATTAGAAGATAATTTCTTTTTCTACATATTAGAATCATCTTTCTCATTCGCAGTAAATTTAGCTATTTTGCAATTAGGGGTTAGAACATTCGTAGGAGAGCTTACAGCATCTTTTGATGGAATACAAAATAAATTACTTCCAGGTGCACTTCCAGGAATAGACTGTGCTGCTGTATTTGGTTTTGGTTCACCTAATGCTGTAACAATTGGATTTATGTTTGGAGCATTGGGTCAATTTTTAGCGATAGCAGTATTGTTTTTAATTAAGTCTCCTACGCTTATCATTGCAGGTTTCGTACCTTTATTCTTTGATAATGCAGTTATAGGAACATATGCAAATAATAGGGGTGGTTTTAAGGCTGCAATGCTTATGCCATTTTTATCAGGACTAATCCAAGTATTTGGCTCAGCTTTCATAGCATCATACACAGGACTTGCTCATTATGGTGGATATTTAGGAATGTTTGACTGGGCTACAGTTTGGCCAATGGCAACAGTATTGATGAATAACCTTCATTATATAGGAATAGCAATTTTTGCTATAGTCCTTATAGCAATACCACAAATTGAATATAGGAAAAATAAAGATACTTATTTCATGATTGTTGAAGATTATGAAAAATATAAAGAAATGACAAAAAATAAATAATTGAATATGTTAGGAGTAAAAGATGAAAATTATAGTAGCATGTGCAAATGGAGCAGGAACTTCACTAATGATGATGAATAAGATTAAACAAGCTTTTAATGAACTAGAATATAAGGGTAAATTAGACATTTCTCATTGTTCTCTGTCTGAAGGAAAATCTACAGGTAGGACAGCTGATGTCATCTTTTGTGCCCAAAATTTCATGAAAGACTTTGATGCTTTAAGAGCTAAGGGAGTTCAAATTATAGGAATGAAAAATATTCTTTCTAAAGATGAAGCAAAAGAAAAAATTCTTGAGAATAATCTCCTAGAAAAATAAGGGGTTTTTATGTTAGAAGAATTAAAAGAAAAAGTATATAGGGCTAATTTACTTTTGCCAAAATACAATCTTGTAAAATTCACTTGGGGCAATGTATCCCAAATTACAGATGATAGAAAGTATATAGTAATAAAACCATCAGGTGTGGAATATGATAAGATGAATGCTAATGATATGGTTGTAGTTGATCTTGAAGGAAATGTAGTTGAAGGAGATTTAAAGCCTTCAAGTGATACACCAACCCATATTGAATTATATAAAAATTTTCCAGAGATATCTGGAATAACTCACACTCATTCAAAATGGGCAACTATAATGGCTCAAGCAAAAATAGATATAAAAGCTTCAGGAACAACCCACGGTGATTACTTTTATGGGACCATTCCAGTAACTAGAAATATGAAAAAGGAAGAAATAGAAAAAGACTATGAGAAAAATACAGGTTCTGTAATAGTAGAATGTTTTAAAGAAAAGGGGATAAAAGCTGATGAAGTCCCAGCTGTTCTTGTAGCAAACCATGGTCCATTTAGCTTTGGGATAGATGCTGAAGATTCTGTATTTCATTCAGTAGTATTAGAAGAAGTTGCCTTTATGAATTGGCATTTAGAGGCGATAGGAAAACATGAATCTATGAAAGATGAACTCTTAGATAAACACTATCTAAGAAAGCATGGAGAAAATTCATATTATGGACAAAATTAATCTTGGCATATATGAAAAAGCCTTACCAAATGAATTGAGTATAAAAGAAAAATTGAGATTTGCCAAAGAAATTGGTTTTAACCAATTGGAAATAAGTATTGACGAGTCAGATGAAAAATTAAATAGGCTCTATAATGGTTTTTCTAAAAAACTTTTACAAGCTCAAATAGATGAGGGTATGAGGGTAAGGACTATGTGTTTATCAGGGCACAGAAAATATCCTATGGGTTCTTTAGATAAAAATATTCGTGAAAAAAGCTTAGATATTATGCAAAAAGCCATAGAATTTGCAGATTTAAATTCAATAAAAATAATTCAATTAGCAGGCTATGATGTTTACTATGAAGAATCATCTATTGAAACTGAAAAATATTTTATAGATAATCTCATAAAAGCTGTTGAAATGGCTAGTAAATATGGTCTAATACTTGCATTTGAAACAATGGAGACAAGTTTTATGGATACAGTAAAAAAATCCATGAAATATGTAAGATTAATTAATAGCCCATATCTTGGAATTTATCCGGATATAGGAAATTTAAAAAATGCAGCTGTAAAATATGGTAAAGATGTTATTGAAGATTTAAAAGAAGGTAAAGGATATATTTTTGCAGCACATTTAAAAGAAACAAATCCTGGTATATATAGGGATATGGAATTTGGTAGTGGTGGACATACAGAATACGAAAGATGTATAAAAGAACTAAAAAATCAAAATGTAGCTTTATATACAGGAGAGTTTTGGAATCATGGAGAAGAAAATTACAAGGACATTATAAAAAATGCCTATGAATTTTTAGAAAAAAAATTAAAATAAGGGGTAATATATGAAACCAAATTTACAAATAGCACTTGATAGCCAAACATTGGCTGAGGCTTTAGAAACAGTTAGAGAAGTTGGGGATGTAGTAGACATATTAGAAGTTGGTACAGTATTATGTTTACAAGATGGAATGGAGCCTGTTAGAGCCTTAAGAGCTTTATATCCAGAAAAGATAATTTTAGCAGATACAAAATGTGCAGATGCAGGTTCTACAGTAGCAAAAAACTGCAAGGATGCAGGAGCTGATTGGATGACGGTAATATGTTGTGCAACTATACCAACTATGGAAGCTGCAAATAAGGAAATAGATCAGTTACAAGTTGAACTTTATGGAGACTGGACCTTTGAACAAGCAAAACAATGGAAAGAAATAGGAATAGAACAAGTAGTATATCACCAATCAAGAGATGCACTTTTAAGTGGGGAAACTTGGGGAGATAAGGACTTAGATAAAATTAGAAAACTTGTAAAAATGGGTTTTAAAGTCTCAGTAACAGGTGGATTAGATGTAAATACGATTGAACTTTTCAAAGGGATAGATGTATATTCATTTATTGCGGGAAGAGGAATAGCCAAGGCAAGTAATCCTAAAAAAGCAGCACAAGACTTTAAAGATAAAATTAAAGAAATATTCTAATAATAAAAGCAGTAAATCTTAACTTGAAGATTATTAATTAAAGTATTTAAAAAATAAGTTATAGAGATTTACTGCTATTTATTAGAAAAATAAAAGGAGTAAAAAATGAAATTTTTTCTAGACACAGCAAATGTCGAACAAATAAAGCGAATAAATGACCTAGGTCTATGTGATGGGGTAACAACCAATCCCTCACTCATAAACAAAGAAGGAAGAGACTTCAAAGAAGTAGTAACAGAAATAGCATCAATAGTAGATGGCCCAATATCAGCAGAAGTTACAAGCTACACATACGATGAGATGGTAAAACAAGCAAGAGAAATAGCAAAATGGGCAGAAAATATAGTAGTAAAGATACCAATGACAGAAGAAGGTCTAAAAGCAATAAACACCCTTTCAAAAGAAGGGATAAAGACAAACTGTACCCTAATATTC